>SLGY01000097.1 GCA_007136425.1 Kiritimatiellia bacterium | reverse complement strand
TTTTCCACGAAATCAGAATAATTGAGGAGAATAGCATGCCTTTAGTCCCGATGCGACAACTGTTGGATCATGCCGCCGAGAACGATTACGGCCTGGCGGCATTCAACGTGAACAACATGGAACAGATACAGGCCATCATGGAGGCGGCCAAGGAGACCGATTCCCCCGTCATCATTCAGGCCTCGCGCGGCGCGCGCAAATATTCTCAGGACAATTACCTGCGCCACCTCATGCTGGCCGCCGTGGAACTGTATCCGAGTATCCCTATCGCCATGCATCTCGATCACGGAAACAGCCCCGAGACGTGCAAGAGCGCGATCGATAACGGATTCACATCCGTAATGATGGACGGCTCGCTCAAAGAAGACGGCAAGAGCCCGGCGGATTTCGCCTATAATGTAAAGGTCACGCGGGAAGTCGCCGAGATGGCGCACCAGTTGGGCGTTTCGGTCGAGGGCGAATTGGGTTGCCTCGGATCGCTCGAATCCGGCGAGGGCGAAAAGGAGGACGGGCACGGCTTTGAAGGCAAGCTCGATCATTCCCAACTTCTCACTGATCCGGAAGAAGCCGAGCAATTCGTCGCGGAAACCGGCGTGGACGCGTTGGCCGTGGCCATCGGCACGAGCCACGGCGCCTACAAATTCACCCGCGCGCCGGACGGCGACGTGCTGTCCATGGAAACGATTCTCAACATCCACAAACGCCTGCCGAACACGCATCTCGTCATGCACGGCTCCTCGTCCGTCGAGCAGTATCTGCAGGACATCATCAATGAGAACGGCGGCCAGCTCAAACCTACGTGGGGCGTGCCGGTAGAGGAAATTCAGCGCGGGATCAAGAACGGCGTCCGCAAGATCAACGTCGATACGGACAATCGCCTGGCCATCACCGGCGCCATTCGGAAAGTCTTCACTGAGCAGCCGGAGAAATTTGATCCGCGCGATTACCTGAAACCCGCGCGCGAAGCCATGAAGAAGGTCTGCATCGATCGCATGACCGCCTTCGGCCAAGCCGGCAACGCGGGCAAGATCAAGCCTATCTCCCTCGAAGAGATGGCCAAGCGTTACTAAAACGGAAAAGCTGTCCCCCGCCTGACCCGCCAGGCGGGCCGACAGAATGCGGCGTGGGAAGCCCGCCGCCGCTCCATGCCCCTGCCCGCTCTGCCTGCGCGGGCATCGAAACGCGTCCCGATGAGACTGTCTTGTAGCCGCGCCCGTGAGGGCGTGGAGAGCCAGGCCGATCTCTGCCCTACCCCTTCTATCCCTCTACCCCTTTCTCTGTCCCTACGCTTTCTACGCTTTCCTCTGGCGCTTTCTCTCTGGTGTAGCCGCGCCCGCAAGGGCGTGGAAGAATCAGGCCGATCTCAATCAGGCCGATCTCTGTCCCCACCCTCCAGATCTCTGTCCCCACCCTCTATTACGCTTCACCGTCCCGCCTCCAGTATAGTGCCATCTTGACACATGTGTTTATTATGAGCCGCGCTACGGTATTGGCATTGCGACATATAGACACATATGTTGAAAGCGATAAGATTCATAATATTTTGCTGTTCAGGTATTTACATAATCATAATAAACTTGGCATGCGTAATGCTATATTAGGTGACGGGAAAAGAAGGCATTAATAAAGAAAGGAGTGAGTGTCATGTGGCCAATAGTGAATAGATGGGAATTGGAAGCAGATCCTTTTGCGGAGCTGCAGCGCTTGCATCAACAAGTGAGTCGGGCGTTTGACGGCGGGCGCTACGTGCCGGGCGATTTCCCTGCATTGAATGTGTGGGGTAATGCGGACGAGGTGCGCGTGGCGGCTGAGTTGGCCGGCGTGGACCCCGAGAAGATCGAGCTGACCGTGTCCGGGAACACGTTGACCCTTGAGGGCGAGCGAGCGCCGGATCCGGTGGGCGAAGACGATGCGGTATATCGCCGGGAACGCGCAGATGGTCGTTTCCAGCGAACGGTTCGTCTCCCCTACGAGGTGGACAACGAAAAGATTGCGGCGCGCTATACGAATGGCGTGCTCCATATCGATCTGCCGCGCAGCGAGACGACAAAACCGCGCAAGATCCAGATCGAAGGATAACAACAATCACATTGTTGGAGGTGAGTAGTCATGACGGTAGAAAAGAAAGAACTGCAGAAGACGGAACAGCAGGCGGTGGAAGGCGACGCCCGTCGCGTGGAAAGGCAGCCGGTCTATCTGCCGGCCACGGATATTTACGAACGCAAGGACGAGTTCGTCGTGGTGGCGGACATGCCCGGTGTGGCTGAAAAGGATGTCGATTTGCATTTGGATAACGACACCCTGACGATCACGGGACGGACGGACACCGCCGCACCGGAAGGGTTCGATACGATTCATCGCGAGTTTGTCTCCGGGCGGTATGAACGGACGTTCACGCTGTCGGAGGACGTGAATCGCGACGGCATTAAAGCAAACATGAAGCACGGCGTATTGCGCATTGTGCTTCCGAAATCGGAGAAGACGCGACCGCGCAAGATTGCCGTGCAAACGGAATGATGAAGGGAGGTGTGTTGACATGGTACGCGACATCATACCTTGGCGAAGAAAGAAGGACGGCATGCAGGTGACCCGCCGCCGGGCGGAAGACGATAATCCGTTCCTCGCGTTACACCGTGAAATTGACCGGCTATTCGAGGATTTCTTCGGAAGCTTCGAACCCGGCCTCTTGCACGGGCGCGGGAATGCGCTCCGTCAACAGGCGGATGCCTGGTCGCTGAATGTCGATGTGGCGGAAAACGACAAGGAAGTCCGCGTCGTCGCTGACGTGCCCGGCATGGAAGAGAAGGATATCGAGGTCGACTTGAGCGACAACCTGCTCACCATCAAGGGCGAAAAACAACAGGAACGCGACGAGAAGAAGGCGGATTATCATGTCGTGGAACGCTCCTACGGCTCCTTCCACCGCTCCATCCCGCTTCCGGGCGGCTTGGAGCAGGATAAGGCAAAGGCGAAATTCAAGAACGGCGTGCTGACTGTCACGGTTCCTAAATCGCCGGAAGCCCGGGAGAGCCGGAAGCAGATCCCCGTGACCACGGGATAAGGTTCATTCGCGCCCATCCCCGTTCGGGATGGGCGCCCTCTTTCAGAAGAAGATAATGAACGGGAAGCTTCATGGAGGTGATAGTATGAAGCGTGTTGCTTTATCGGGAAACGCCGTGTTGGGCGTTCTTGTAGGCGTGCTTTTTCTGGCGGTGATTATCCAAGGCGCGCTCATTTATCAAATGCGCTCCGATGAATCGGTCACTACAGAAAGAGCAGCCCATGAAACGGTGTATGATCGCCCGGATCGCGGCGAAGTGGATCGGGAAACCGTTTTTGATTTTCCGGCCTTCGGCGACAGCACACCCGACGCCTGGGATCCGTTCGAGGAAATGGAACGGATGCGCCGGCAGATGGATCGCCTGTTCGGCGATTCCCTGAATCGCCTACGCAGGGGAGAGCAGGACTTCGGACGATTGCGCGACTGGTCTTTCGCGCCCGAGATGGATTTGCGGGAGGAAGAGGATCGCTATGTGATCCGCTTTAACATTCCCGGCGCGGACAAGGCCGATATTGATGTAAACATTAAGGATCGGTTGTTGACCGTATCCGGCGTGACCGACCAGCAATTGGAGCGCAAAGAAGAGGGCCGTGTCCTGCAGTCGGAAAGGCGACAGGGCCGCTTTACGCGAAGCATCACGCTGCCCGGACCGGTTGACGCCGGAGGCATGGAAGCGCGATACGAAAAAGGCGTGTTGGTGGTGACGGTTCCGAAGGCCGAGGACATAACGCCCTCCCGCCGGATTCACGTCACCTGACGGCCCGTTACTCGTCGAGTTCGGGGAGCTTGCGGTACAAGGTCGCCAGGCTTACTTTCAATTCCTCGGCGACCTTCCGTTTATCTCCCTTGAACTCGGCAAGCGTACGGCGGATATAGGCTTGTTCACAATCCCGCACATACGCCTTCAGTGATTTGGCGGATCCGCGCGAGGCGATCGGCAATCGGTCATCCGTTGATCCCGACCGGACGGCATGGACAATGCGCGCGGGCAGGATATCGATGCCAATACGGTCGTCACGCAAGAACGTGCAGGCGTGGCGAATGGCGTTTTCCAACTCGCGCACGTTGCCCGGCCATCGATAGGCTTCGAGCAAGAGTTCCGCTTCGGGCGCGATCTCCGGGTAGGGTTCCCCGCCGGCCCACACTTTTTTCAGTAAGTGCTCGACCAGCGGCAGGATGTCTTCCCGTCGCTCGCGCAGAGGCGGGAGATCGATGGTGACCACATTCAAGCGATAGAACAGGTCGTCGCGAAACTTTCCTTGGCGGACCTGATCTTCCAAACGCTCGTTGGTTGCGGCAAGAACGCGCACATCGACGGGCATGGAGACCGTGTCCCCTACCCGTCTGACCTCATGCTCCTCCAGCACGCGTAATAGTTTGCCTTGAAGGCTCATCGGCATACCGCCGATTTCGTCCAGAAACAGCGTTCCCCGGTCAGCCGCCTGAAACAGCCCCTCCTTATCCGCGGTCGCGCCCGTGAACGCGCCTTTCACATGGCCGAACAGTTCCGACTCCAGCAAGGGTTCGGGTAAGGCCGCGCAGTTGATGGCGATAAAACGTCTGCTCTTACGGTTACTGCGATTATGAACCGATTTGGCAACCAACTCCTTGCCGGTGCCGCTTTCCCCTTCAATAAGGACCGTGGAATCGCCCGGAGCAACCCGCGCGACCATTTCACATACGTTGCGCATCGCGGCGCTGACCGCCACCATTCCCTCGAACGTGGCGCTGTCGCCCAGTCGCGCCTTTAATTCCGCGTTTTCATTGAGGACCTGGTGAAATTCCAGCGCACGCTGAACGATCACCAGCAGTTCATCCACTTTGAAGGGCTTGGCGATGTAGTCAAACGCGCCCATCTTCATCGCTTCAACGGCCGTTTCCATCTTTCCATAAGCCGTCATCATGATCACCGGGAAGCGCGGATGGCCTTCGTGTATGTGTCGGAGCAGCTGTATGCCGTCAATCGGCTTCATGCGCACATCGGAAAGCACCAGATCAAACGGTTTCTGCGCAAAGACATCCATCGCCGCGGCGCCGTCGCCCACCGGCTCAACCTCATGCCCATCCGACGTCAATAGCGAAACCAACAAATTCCGAACGCCGGGATCATCTTCAACAATCAATAATCGCGCCATCTTTCTCCAAGGATCAGCGGATGCACGAAAACAGAATATCGCTTACTTGAGCCTTAGCGTATCATCAGAGTCCCCACTAAGCAATTGGCAATAATGAGAATCGGCAACTCCGAGAATATCGATTGTCAGCAAGGTTTTTATTGCTATCAGCGCGTACCAAATTTAGATTGCCTGATTAGAAGAAAGCGTAGCAGAGGGCCGTACGGCCTTTGACTGTCGAGTGAGGATTACTGGAACGTGACAAGCCCTGCGGAGCCCAACGAGAATAAGCCTGAAGAACGGGACACGCGTCCGCCCGAGCCGCCGAGTATCCTGGACCGTTTGCTGGGCGACATGGACGCCGAATCCGCCGCGCCCCCGCCGCCCAAATCGGCGCCGCCCCCGAGCCTGCGGCCTCCTGAACACATAGCCTCTGCGAGTTCCGTACCTCCCAAAACGCCCTTTCCGCCCGATAAGCAGTCAAAGCAAACAACGACGTCCGAAGCCGCCACCCGAAAAGAAGACCCGGACGAGGCATCGAAACAGCCGACGCGCGAGACGCCACAACCAATAGGCCGGAAGGATGACGACCATTCTGAACAAGAGAGTGCCAGTCGACCGCCACCCGCCTCGCCCGTTTCGGACAGCGCGTCCCCCGGGGCACAGGAATTCCATCCTCCGAAAACGCACGCTTCGGAATCCCGATTCGTGGAACCACCCCCTTCGGACGGTCCGCCACGCAAGCGGTCGTTCGCTCTCGCGGCCGTGACCGCCGTGATGATTCTGAACATCTTATTGGTCATTCTGATCGTCTTCCTGTTTCAGGATCGGCAAACCATGCGAACCGCGTCCGTCACACCCGGCCCGCCGACGGACATTGATCGGCCCGCACCGGTTGAAGAAATCGTGGCGGCGCCGGACGCGCCGCCGGATTCTGTCCCCGTTGATGAGCGTTCCGTTGAGGAAGAGGAACGCCTTGAGCGCCCGCACCCGGACACGGCGCAACGAGAAGTATTGCACATACCCAAGCTTGTGCTTTGCCGCGATGTATCGGGGTTTGCCGAGTACATTCCCATTCCGGACATGCCCCTGACGGCGCATCATGTCCCGCACATCCAGGCCTATGTGGAAATCGCCAATCCGAAACCGGAAGAGCGCGAAGACGGGCGACACATCTATTACATGACCAAATCGATGCGGCTTTATCATTCGGATATCGGACCGTCCGAACCGCTGATGGATACGGCCGTATCCCTGGTTGTAAACGGGTTGAGCCCTCGCCGCGACTTCTATTCCGCGCATCCGCTGCAAGCCTCGCGTCGTATCGAGCCCGGCGAGTACACGCTGGCTGTGCGTATCACCGACCAAGTGAGCGGCGAATCGGTTACCGAAGAAGCTACGTTCTTCGTACTCGGCAACTGAATGTCGTAGCCGGTACGATCCAACGCCCATGATTTTCCTTGCCCGCGTCAACAGGCCCACGCTAAATTTCTTCCCAACGATAATACAGGGGGCGTACGGAAGGTTTATGCTTTACTCTGTCCGGCGTTAGCCCTACAACAAAACGAGCAACAAAGAGTTGCGATTGCTTGAAAGTCTTTACGTTTCAAGGGGATTCATTATGTCAGATGTCAACGACAGTCAAAGCGGCGCATCTTCCTGGTTTCTGCAAACCGATGACGGCGACGTCTACGGCCCGATCGAAGTCGAACAGCTACGTGCCTGGGCGGATAATTGCCGCATTGCGCCGGGCAACAAGGTTTCCAAGGACAAGCAACTCTGGGTTCCGGTGGAAGACCTTCCCGAAATGGGCATGAAATGGGTCGTCGAACTCGCCAACGGCAAGGAGTTCGGGCCTATCAACCAGGAAGCGATCAAAGATTTTCTCAAGTCGGGCGCGGTCAAAAACGAGTCCAGAGTCAAGAATCGCGAAACCGGCGAAAGCATGACCGCCGGGGAACTGACATCCGGTGGCGCCCCTGAATCGCCCGCCGCCTCCGAGGCGCCCCCTCCCAAGGCCGCTGGGCCGAAAGCGCCGGCAGCGTCGTCTGCGGAGGTCCCGCCGCGCAGTCGGCCCAGCATACCGCTTAAACAGAAAGACGCGCCGCCTGAAAGCCGGGCCGAGGCGCCCCCCGCCCCCGAGCAGGCCACGGACGGCGCCGCAGCGGAAGAAGCGGCCGCGCTGAAAGAAGAATTGGAAAAGGCGCGCCGGGAAGCGGCCGCGCGCGAAGAGGAATTACGCAGCGAGATCGATAAGCTCAAACAGCAAACCCTGAGCGTCAAGACGGGCGAGGCCGATTCCGACGAGCGCATCACGGCGCTGGAAAAGGAAAAAGCCGCCTTGCAGAAGGAACTCGACGCGGCCCGGTCCGCCGCCGAACGCGCGGATCAATTACAGCAACAACTGCAACAGACGCGTGACGAGGCGGCCCGGCGCGAAAACGAATTGAAGGAACAGGTCGCCGACCTGACCGCCAAGCAAAGCGATACGGCGGCCACCCGGCGCATTCAGGAATTGGGCGCCCAGCTTGACGAAGTAAAGAGCAAGCTGAATGTCACTGAGGGCATGATCGCCGAGAAGGATCAGCAACTGGAACGGCAGAAGGAGCAGGTTCGTCAGCAGCAAGCCGAAAATCAACGGATCCAGCGCGAGATGGACAGCGAAATCCGGCGCCTGCAGGAAGCCCTTGACGATGCGATTGCGAATCAGAAGACGGAAGAACTGGAAGAACAGAAGGCGCTGTACGCCGGCCTGCAGGAAGAGTCCGCGGAACGGGAACGGATGCTCAACGCGGAGATCGAAGGTTTGCGCTCGGAGCAGGCGGATATGGAATCGCGCGCCCGCGAGTTGGAAGAGAAAGCGGCTCATCTATCGAACCAGCTCGAAGAAGCGCAGCATACCGTATCGGAGAAGGACGCGCAGATCCAACAGCAACAGGAACGCGTCCGGCAGGTGGAAGAATACGCGCGCAACACAGAGCAAGCCCTGCAGGAACGGGTACAACACGCCGAAGAGGAAGCGAAACGACTTTCCGAACAGGTTACCGACCAGCAACTGCAACTGGACGATCGCACGCGTTCCGAGCAGGAAATGCGCGAACGCGCGGACCAACTCCAGCGGGAACTGGAGGAATTGCAGGCCGCCTCGGACCAGGAACTGAACGAGCTTCGCGCGCGGGAAGCGGAGGCGACGAACCAGATCGAACAATTACGGGAGGAAGCCCGTCAGGCTGTCGCGCGCGCGGATCAGCTCGAATGGGACCTCGGCCAGCGCGAAAACGAATGGAACGATGAGCGCGATTCGTTACTACGCGAGCAGGAAACCCTGGAAAACCGCATTAGCCAACTGGAAGAGGAGCGGCAGGAAACCGAGGGGCGCCTCACCGAGCTGACGGAAGCGAACCGTGAATTGGAAGGTGAAAGCGAACGTTTCAAGAAAGCCGAAGCGGATCTGTTGGCGCGCATGCAACAGCTTGAGAACGATCTCAACCAGTACAAGAGCCTGTTGGAAGAGGAATGGGAACGCGCCAAGCGACGCGACGCCGAGATTGCGCATACCAACAAGGTCTACGGAGAGGAACTGGCACGCCGTCAAACGGCCGACGAACAGATTCTCGAATTGGAAAGCCGCATTCGCGACACCCAGGAACGCATCGACGAATTGGACGGCCAGTTGGCGGGCGAACGTTCGGCCGCCGCCGAAGCGCAGGAACAACTCGCCCGGCAGCAGGAAGAATACAATCGTCGTATCGAGCAGATGCAGTCCGAACACAACGAGGCGCTCGCCGCGCTGGACAACGCGCAGCAGGAGCTTGAGCGGCACAGCAACGCCCTGAGCGAAAAGGACCGGGCGCACGCCTTGGAGATGGAGGAACTGCAGCAACAACTGGAACAGGCGCGCGATGAGCGGCATACGCTCGAGGCGCAAATCGAGCAGGCCAATCAGGAGATCGAACAGCAACGCGTACAACTCCGCGAGGAACAGGAGCAACGCATTCAGGAAGTCGAGAACCTGCAATACCGGGCCATTCAACTGGAACAGGAAAGCAAGGGCATGGGGCTGCGCCTGGAGCAGCAGAAGAAGTTCTACGAGAACGAACGGGAACAACGTCGGCAACGCGAACTGGAATTGCAATCGCTGAAAAAATCCAACCAGGAAGCCCTGAACACGATACGCCGGCAGGAACGGGCCTTGGCCCATCAACAGAAACTGGCCGACGATGAAATCGAGCGGCTGCGCCATCGCGAACAGGTGATGACCAACCGGTTACGTCAATTACAGTCCTTGCAAGGCGGTGCGCGACGCCCGACATCGCGGTCCGCGGCCCGCAGCGAAGCGCCACCGCCCGAAAAGAACGAAACGCCAACCGAGGAGCCGCCGAAGCCCAAGCCGCCCGAATCGCAAGGCGAGGAATCGGGATCGTCCGAAGAAGACAAGGACTGAGCGGCGGTCGCCCTTCACGGCGGCGTATAGCGGAAGACGACTTTGGTAATGCCTGCAAACGGAAATAGAAAGAAGGAATAGAACATGGAAAGCAACAGCGCATCTGAAACGATCATCGCGTCCGAAGTGGAAATCGTCGGCACCGTAAAAACCTCCGGGTCCGTTCAATTCAACGGCAAACTGGAAGGCGACCTGCAAAGTGAAGGAGATGTCACCATCGGCAAGTCGGCCGAGATGAAAGGCAGCCTGGACGTCAATTCCATCTCCATAGCGGGCACGATCAACGGGAACATCACCGCGAAGGATCGAATCGAGATGCTGGCGTCGGCCCGGGTTCACGGCGACATCAAGGCCAAACGCCTGACCGTGGAAGACGGCGTCACCTTTGTGGGGCGTTCGGAAGTGAATCCCACGGGGGAACCTTCGACGACGGCCGCGCCTCCCACCTATTCCCCGGGCGCCGCTCCCCCGAAGACCGGGGACACGGGCGCGACCGATAAATCTGCGCTTTTCGGCAAGAAATAAGGGGCCCGGCGACCACGTCGGCTAATCGGCGGTTTGCGCGTATATCGCGCGGACGGCATGCAATATGATGGCGTATCGCGGCAAGACCAGACTGGTAGACGGCTTCACCACGCTGCGGGCAACCCAGCGGCACGGTGGTGAACGCAAGTATTCCATACGTTCAGAATCCGACGACGCCGCAAAGACGGACAAGGAGTCCGCGGCTTCAAAGTCAGGTGCGCCCCAGCCCCGCAAGAGTTTCGGGCGCACGGTGATGCCCACGCAAAACGAGATCGTATGCTACGCATGCGGGTTCGAGTTCGTGATGCGGGGCCGAGCGGAAAGCACCCAATGCCCCAAGTGCGGCGCGCGCCTGAGTTTGAAGGACGAAACCGTGACGGGCGCCTGCCCGGATGAAATCATCACGGCGGGCAAAGTACGACTGACCAAGAGCGCCATCCTCGACGGCGGCCAGATCACCGCGAACGACATTATCGTGGAAGGCACCGTCAAAAGCGGCACCCTGCGCGCCTACCAAACGCTGGAACTCGGGCCGGGCGCAGCTATTCCCGAAGACATGATCCAGACAAAGAATTTGCGGATCGCCGCCGAAGCCTCTTTCGATTTTGCCCGCGACCTGGAGTTTCATGACGTCGATGTGTTCGGAGAACTCAAGGCGAACCTGAAAGCCACGGGCCGAGTGGTCGTCCATGCGGGCGGACACCTGCTGGGGAAACTGGAAAGCGAACATCTCATCGTCGAAGACGGTGCGGGATTGAACGCCGACGTGATCGTGCAAGCGCACAAGGACGAGGAAGAGGAACCGGACTCGGAAGACGCGTCAAGCGAGGCCGATATCCGTAAGACGGCGTAGATCGTTTCTACGTCAATCCCAGTTCTTCCATCAGGATCGAAGCGGTCTTTTCAGCGGCATCTTCTTCTCCCAATTGCCGAGCCACATCACGAAGCCCCGACACCATCGTATTCCGCTCGGGCCCGTCCTCGAGCAGGGCCAGTGTCGCTTCCGCCATGGCCGCAGGTTGCGCCTCGTGCTGGAGAAATTCCGGACAAAGCGGGCGTTGCGCCACGATATTTACCATACCGAGATAGGGTACGCGAATCAGTCGCTTCCCGAACCAGTAGGTTAGCGGCGACGTCTTGTAGACGATGATCATCGGACACGCCATCAAGGCGGTTTCGATGGTCGCCGTACCCGAGGCCACCATCGCGGCGCGCGCTTGTCGCAGGACCTGTCTGGTCTGTCCCGGAACAACGGCCAGTTGCGTCGGGCGTATTTGCGCGCGATCCATTAACGCTTCCGCCTCGCCGGCCATCCGATCCGAGGGTGCGGCGACTAGAAACGAGATCCCGGGACGTTTCGCCTCCATGATACGCGCCGCTTCAAGCATCGGCGGGAGGATTCGTTCCATTTCCTGAGCGCGACTGCCGGGAAGTATCGCGACCCGCTCCCCTTCCCCGCGCCACGGCAACTCGGCCGGCGGTTCATGCGTCGCCTTGCGGGCGGTTTCCACCAGCGGATGGCCGACAAAGTCCACCGGCAAGGAGGTCTCCCTGAACACATCGACCTCAAAAGGGAAAATGACCATCAATCGGTCAACCAGCTCGGCCATCCGCGTAATGCGCGACCGATGCCAAGCCCATACTTGCGGGCATATATAATACAGGACCTTAACGCCGCGCCGCCGCGCCTCACGCGCGAAACGAAGATTGAATCCGGGATAATCCACGAGCAGCACGGCGTCCGGTTTCTGCGCTTCCATGGCGCGGACCATCTCGTTGAAGGTCCGGCGAAAAAAGCCGTAACGCTTGATGACTTCCCACAGGCCCAGGACCGCCATATCGCTGATGTCGTAACGGATCTCCACGCCGGCTGCGCGCAGCTCGTCCCCGCCAATTCCCCAACAGGCGACGTCGGCCCCGCGCCGGCGCAGTGTTTCGATCACGCGCGCCGCGTGCATGTCCCCGGACACTTCGCCGGCAATGACCAACAGCGATCGGCTCACGAAGCGCCCTCGGCCAGTTGATGAATGATGTCCACGGCCAGATTCAACGCTTCCGCCGCATGCTCGCCCGACACCACCGGCGCGTCACGACGCGCCACACAACCGATGAACGAGCGCAACTGATTCGCCAATGGTTCCCCTTTTTCAATCGGCACATCCTCGCGCTCGATCGACATGCCCGCGCGGCGATAGAGTGTCCCGGCCTGCTGCTGATAATCGAGCGAGATGTACGTGTCTTCCATGAACACCCGAATCTTCCGCATACGTTCCGGACTGATACGGCTGGCCGTGATATTGGCCACGCAGCCGTTCTCAAATGACAGTCGCACATTGGCGATGTCTTCGGTGGGGCTCAACACGGGCACACCCACCGCGTGGATTTGCTTGATGGGCGACCCGACCAGATGAAGGATGACTTCGAGATCATGAATCATCAGGTCCAGTATCACGCTGACTTCGGTCCCGCGCGGGAGCATTCCTTCGCGCGGCGGCGGATAGGACGCCAGACGGTGTGCTTCGATAAAGCGCGGATTCCGCGCGACCGTTTCCAGATAGCTGAGAACCGGATTGAAGCGCTCCACATGGCCTACCTGCACGATGACCCCGTATTTGCGCGCCAAGCCGACCAGTTCCTCCGCCTCGGCGGTGCTGGCGGCGATCGGCTTTTCGATGAGCACATGTACGCCACGCTCGATCAATTCGCCCGCCACCTCCCGATGCAGGTCCGTGGGCACGACGACACTCGCGGCCTCGACAGCCTCCATCAGCTCATCCATCGAAGAGAACACGTGCGCGCCGTGTTGGCCGGCGATCTCGCGCGCCCGCTCCATGTCCGTGTCGTAAACGCCGACAAGATCGGCTTCATCCAGTTCCGCGTAAATACGTGTGTGGTGCCGGCCCAATGAACCCGTACCGACTACGCCGACCTTGATCTTACGATTCGACATGCCTACTCCTCAGCCTTATTCGTTTCCACAGCCACCAGACACAGTCCCAGCTTGTCCGCCCGCGCAATGACCGCTTCCTTATCGAGCAGAATGGTCCGACGCGCCTCCAGGGCGAGCACGGACACCTTGGCCTTCTTCAATTTCTTCAAGGTACGTTCGCCGATCACGGGAATATCAAAGCGCATATCATGGCCCTGCTTCGCCACCTTGACCACCACGGCGCCCGGACCGGCCAGTCGCCCGGCGCGCTCGATGGTCTCGTCGGTCCCCTCGAACGCCTCAACGGCCAGTATGGTGCCCTGCTTGACGACCACGGTCTGTCCGATTTCCAAGCCGCTGGTGGTCTTCGCCACGCGCAGCCCGAGTTCGATGTCCGCCTGTTCCCGCTCGTCCGGGACGCGACCCGCCAACACCCCCGGTTCGGGCATGGCCGATTCCATGAAAAGACTCGCTTCGCTCAACTCAATACCGAGCGCCTTCAATTCCTCGGCGATGGCGCCGAAAATGGTGTGGGCATTGCGCTCGTTCAGGCGGGCGAGCAGGGCCCGCATCGCTTGGTCCACTCGAATATGAAACAAATGAGTCGGCGTGATCTGTCCGGCCATGACCACCTGTTTGACGCCGCTTTCGCGAAACGCATCAAGCATCGGGCGCAACTGTCCGAGATGGATCCAACGGACCTCGTCCGCGTACTTTTCGATGACGCGATCGGTCTCCTTTTTGAACGCCACGACAAAGAGCCGCTCGACGCCTTGTGCGCGAGCCGATTCCGCCAATACACGCGGATAGACGCCGCGTCCCGCAATGATACCCAGTTCTGTGACCGATGAACGATTCATGCTGGGAGCATGACAAGACCCCTGCGCCAAGACAAGACGGATATGTACAAACACATGAAAACACTTGTGAGTGATCGCGCGCCTTGTATAGTACCGCATCATGAACGAATCATCGACCATGCGTATTGCCGCCATCCAGATTGCCTGCCAGGAAGGTCCGGACGGCAATCTCGAAAAGGCGGCCGACTGGATTGCGCGGGCGGCAAAACAGGGCGCGCAGGTTATCTGCCTGCCGGAACTCTTTCGCTCACATTATCTTTGCCAAACCGAAGATAGCGCGGCCTTTGATCTGGCCGAACCCGTGCCCGGCCCTTCCACGGAACGCCTGGGTCGCGTAGCGCGCGAGCATGGCGTGGTCGTGATCGTGCCCCTGTTTGAAAAGCGCGCGCCCGGCCTTTACCATAACAGCGTCGCCGTCGTGAACGAGCATGGTGCCCTTTCGGGGCTTTATCGCAAAATGCATATCCCCGATGATCCGGGTTACTATGAGAAGTTCTATTTCACGCCGGGCGATCTCGGTTTCAAAACATTCGACACGCCCTTTGGTCCGATCGGGACCCTGATCTGCTGGGATCAATGGTATCCGGAAGGTGCGCGACTGACGGCGTTACAGGGCGCCGCCGTGCTCTTCTATCCCACGGCTATCGGCTGGCATCCACACGAGAAGGAATCCTGCGGCGCGGCGCAACACGATGCCTGGCGCACCGTACAGCGCGGCCATGCCATAGCCAACGGTATCTATGTTGCGGCGGTCAATCGCATCGGTTTCGAGGCTGCGCCGGATGGGAACGGCGGGATTGAGTTCTGGGGACGCTCGTTCATTGCGGACCCGCAGGGCGTTGTGTTGGCGGAGGCGTCAACCGATCGGGAGGAAATCCTGACCGCCGATGTCGACCGGGCTCATTTGGAAGAGATCCGCCGGGGCTGGCCGTTCCTGCGCGATCGCCGGATCGACGCGTATACACCCATCACGCAGCGATGGCTGGATGCGTAGCCTGGCTTCGCATCTGACCGGTTGGAAGGCCGTTCACAGCACAATGATTCATACTGGCACCGCATGAAATCGCCCGTCCAACATCGTTTCCGCATGCCCGCCGAATGGGAACCGCATAAGGCCACGTGGATCGGTTGGCCGCATAACCGTACCGACTGGCCCGGAAAGATGAGCGTCATCCCCTGGGTCTATGGGGAAATGGCGCGCCGCATTGCCGCATCGGAAGAACTGCATATTCTCGTGCAATCCGAAGCGCACGAGAAACGCGCGCGGACCGTACTGGAACGGGCCCACGCGGATGGAACGAACATCACGTATCATCGCTGGCAAACCAATCGCGGTTGGACCAGGGATTTCGGGCCGATCTTTGTCCGGAACGAATCGGGAACCGCCATTGTCGATTTTACATTCAATGCGTGGGCTCGTTATCCGCACTGGAAACAGGACAACGCCATTCCGTCCAAAGCCGCGACATATCGGCATATCGAATGTGTTCCGGTCATACACAAGCAACGACCGGTTGTGTTGGAAGGCGGCGCCATTGATGTGAATGGAAGCGGGACCTTATTGACCACCGAGGAATGTCTGCTGGATCCGAAAGTGCAAACGCGCAATCCCGACTACACGCGGCAGGACTACGAGGAAGTCTTTCGCCGGTATCTGGGCGTGAAGCACACGATATGGCTTGGTCGCGGTATTGCCGGAGACGATACACACGGCCATGTGGACGATGTATGCCGGTTTGTCGACTCCAGCACGGTGGTCATGGTGCGCGAAGACAACCCGAACGACCCGAACTATCGACCACTAGCGGAAAACCGGGAACGACTGGAAGAGGCCCGTCTGGAAAACGGGTCGCGCGCCGAGGTGGTCGAATTGCCGATGCCCGCCCCGCTCTATCATGCAGGCCGCCGTCTGCCGGCCAGTTACGCCAACTTCTATATCTGCAACGCGGCCGTGCTTGTTCCCACGTTTAACGATCCCCGCGATCGCGATGCGCTCGGAATCCTCGGCGATCTCATCACCGATCGGCCGGTGCTCGGGATTCACGCCGTAGACCTGGTCTGGGGGTTCGGCACTTTGCATTGTCTCACGCAACAGGAACCAGGCTGAGAATAGTCGAAACGGCGAGTTTGGACTGCTCTGCTCAGTTCGAACCGCCGATTCGGGCGAACGGAACGGTGAAGACATCCCCATCAGCCCATTCCAGCGGCGAATCGTGTTCGCTTAAGCCCGGCGTACTAAGCGTTGCCGGATCATGGGGTAAGGCATTGAGGGCAGAATCACCGCCTACCGTCAGAAACACGCCGATTCCGTCGGACTCAAGCGAGGCCCGTGTCAGTCCAAGTGATGCCAGCGGGATGGACATTTCATAAAAGCTGTCCCTGGCTGAGTTATGCTCGATGAAGTTTGTTAACTCCATCTCCGGATTATTCAGCCACTGATCAACGTCACCGTAAATACCCCACAAGGCATTCGCGGCTAAGACGCCCGCACCCACTTCAATTTCAATTCCCGCATCTTCGCGTGTCCAGTACGAAGTACCAAAATCATCGTCACCGCCCCATCCGCCGTCCACGGCTTGCGATAGATAAAGTGAATACAAGTCGGACCGCATACCGATCTGATAATTCGGCAATGTGGAACCGCCAAACGTGTCCATCTTGTCCCACATGTTGCTGGAAGAGCCGCCCGTCTCCGTGTCGAAAGACAGAAAGAACAGATAACCGGAATTCGAATACAAGGGATCGCCCGAACCCGCATTGACTGGATCAATCACGTCGGTCACGTCAACCGCTTGCCACGCCAAATACAGGTTGTCATCGTCCCACGCGGCCCACATGTGGGTCAAATCGCCCGACGTTTCGTGCATCGCCCAAGCGCCGTCACCAAATGAACGAGGATCGTTGTTCGCCAGATTAATGGCGATCAAATTGTCGTCCGTCCATATGCTCCCTGGCTCTCCATTGATGGTGATGGAGCCGTTGACAACGCTGTGCCCCCGGGTTGGATTGGTGGATGGCGGCGTCATCCCTCCGGGCTCTCCTCCATTCCCATTATCCTCGCCGATTGTGATGAAGAAATTAGCGCCATCATTGTTATCCCAGACCTCATTATCGAATGCATCCCGCATGACGATGGCGAACTGAACCGTGTCGCCATCATCAAGAATGCCGAGATCCATGTTCCACCAATCACCATTTTCCCAGTCCGCGTTGCGGTTCATGTCGACCACGGGCCAATCCCCTTCGCAATCATCATTGATGCAGTAGATAATACCCGCATAGAGCGTCGATCCCTCAGGATAACCCGCGGAGTTGATGAAGACTTGATTGTCCTCACTGACCCAGTGATGTGTTCCGCCCACCTCGGTCAGAGCGATGGGCTCCGGCCCATCATCTTCGATCCGCGTGTAGGTGTAGGACTGTGAGTCGGTGACGCCGCCAATGGTCTCGCCAAACAGCTCAACCGTCACCGACTGATCGATTTCGAGGGCGGCGCCAACCGTAATGGTTTCGCCGTCCATGTACGTCTCCGGCGTTCCGCCGTTGATGGAATAGGTGGAGAGCGACACGTTAACGCCCGACAGATTCAGCGTCACCTCGATTCCTGCGGCGTTGGTGAACGAGGTCGAACCCGGTGTGGCGCTGACACTGACCGAGTCGTTGGTGGACGAACCGTTATCGTCCTCGCCGTGATCCAGGAAGCGGATGCGATAGAAGCCGATCGCGTCACCGTTCAGCTCGATTTCCTGCCCGATATCAAGCGCCTCGCCGATATCGACGAATTCATCATTCAGGTCCGCCGTATATTGTACGATGTATCGACGTCCGCCGCCCGGCGCATCAAAAGACGGCCGGCCGCCGTTCCCCATGAACATATGAAATGCGGGGACGGTGTCATCCGGCTCAAGATCTAGAATGAACAGATCGCGGTAGGTATAGCCGTTGGCCGCCACATCATCGCCGAGTCCCGGTTGGTGCGGGTCCAAACCGCGCTCCGTATACCACCAGTCCGGCACACCATCGCTATTACTGTCGAGATCATCCTGTTCCCGGGTAATGGTAACCGACGAACTGACGCGGCTGGACGATCCGCCCGAGTCATCCGTGATTTGGAGATGATCAATGAAGAAGTTTCGTTCAGGATTATCCTCATCGTCCGTGCCATTATTGGCTGACCAGGCTCGTACTTGATCGATCGATCCCGTAAAGGTCCCGGTATAGGTTCGCGTAGCGCCGCCAACGGGGGTTATGTCAACGCTATAGGAGTTGGCGTCGGTCAGGGTGAATGCAATATCCAATCCTTCATCGGTCCAGTCGATATCCGTCTCCCCGTCGGTCCCCGCATAATACGTTGCGCCGCCCTCGAAGTAGAGCGCCCATTTTTCATCGCCGCCCGAATCGCGCAACGCAACGCCAACCGAGCCGCCATCTTCCCAGATATAACCATTCTGTATCCGGATGGAAAAGGTCTGTCCTTCGGTCAAGGCTGATTCAAAGGGGCGGATCGCCGCCGACCAATTATCACCTTCGTGGGACCAGAAACCGAAACCGTCATCCGCCGCGAACGTGCCGGCTTCGCCGTCGCCTTCGATAATCCACGCGCCGAATCCAGCTCCCTCGTTGGATCCATCGGACCAGTCGCCGGCATAATTACTGATTTCGTCCGCCGCAATGACGCCGTTGCCGCCTTCCCTCATGCCGCTGATGGTGATCACATTGGCGCCCACACTCAATTCAACGCCGGGGATCGTCCATTCAGACGCAACAGGCAGCGTCCCGCTCGCACCCGTCAGGGCGTTGGACCACGACAGGTCCCCGGCCAATCCGTCCGCTGTCCCGCTGATATCATAGGTCTCGGCTGAAAGGGTAATGTCTCCCGCCGGATCGGTAATCGCCAGCGGCGCGGAACGAATGGTGACCTGGAAATACTGTCCCCCATTATTTCGCACGACCACATTACCGTCATATTCGGCTTCGACATAATACTGGACGACGGCGCCGGCGGGGAAGGCGCCGAGAGCGGCGTTGAACCAGTATCCGTTTTCGGAACCCCAATCCGGGTTCAGAGCCATCGCCATGGATTCCCATGTGTCTCCCCCGTCCACGGTGTAGAACAGTGTGACCGCGTCCACACCGCCTTGGGGCCCGACTTCGGCGTCCACGTACAGGATCGAAGCGTCCGTTGCATCTCCGTCCTGTGGCCAGTTGCCGATATTGCGCACCCAGAGATCGGGCCCTTCACCCTCACCTACCGTCAGCTCATAATCCTGACCGTTATTGCTGTCCCAGACTTCGGTGTCCCCTTCGCCTTCCACCACGATCGCGTATTCGATGAAGGTGCCTGCGGGGCGCATACCCAGATTGTGGTTATACCAATTGCCTCCTTGACTGCCCCAATCATTATTCTGCGCCATCGAGACTTCCAGCCAATCACCCTCGTCGATGCGGTAAACCAGCACAACATCGGTCACATCATCCGCCGGTCCCGCTTCCGTATTGATCCAGATATCGCTGTCGGGTGTGATATCCCCGTCGAAAGGATAGTGATGCGTATTGCGCACCCACAAGGGCGCGACGGCCTGGCCCGCTACAAAAATCTTTGATTCCTGGCCCGACAACGAAAAGGAGATGCGTCCGCCGCTGACGCTGACGGTTTCGGAAGGATTTAAAACGTTGACGAACTCCGTGTCGTCGTCCTTATCCACTTCCGGATTGATCGATTCCGTATGATCCGCCGTATTGAACGCAACCAACGCCTGTTCGTCATCATAGGTTCGAAGATAAGCGTATGGGCCACGCCCGCCCTGCGTGCTCCAGCGTTCCTGAAAGTTGCCGCGTCGCAGGCTGATGTTATCGGCGCGGGCCCGGTTCAGCGCCGCGATATGCTGATACAGTGGTGCGTTTGTTTCCGCGAGCTTGTTCCCCTGCGCGGGGCCGGGTTGAAAGCCCTTGTCGAACATCGTTTCGCGCTGATGGTCATGGTCATCGTAGTCGAATCCCGCGTTCTGTCCGTTGCGATGACCGCCCTGTTGGAAGGCGTGTTCCGTTCCGTAAAAGAGGCAGGGCACCGGCGTGGCCGTATAGAGAAAGGTTAATGCCGGCGGCATGATCCATTCGATATGTCCGGGATTGCTGCCCGCCTCGAGACCGATACGGTTGACGTCGTGATTGTCAATGAATGTCACCAGCCGGTTTTCGCCTTCACCGTACGCCTGTTTCAGATTCAGTGTCTCGGTCAATTGTGCCGTGCGATTGCCGTGCACGAACACGCCCATGAAGGTCTGGCTCATGGGAAAGAACAGGGCGGAATTGAAAGAATAGCCGTGATCGCGCGCATAGCGCGCCAGCGTTTCATTGTCATAGGTGAAGTACTCGCCGAAAATGATGAAGTCGTGTTTGCCGCGATAGGCTGCATGCTGGCGCATTTCATGAGCCCACTCCATGATCCAAGGCTCTTCCACGTGCTTAATGGCATCAACACGAAATCCATCCACATCGGTCGCGTCGATCAAGTTTTTGAACGCCAATGTCAGCCAATCGCGAACATCCTGGCGACTCGTGCGCAAATCGTCTGTTCCGGGGAAGGCGCCGAGGATGTACTCCGGATAGCTGTCCCAATTAGTAATGCGTCCGTGGTTGTGAAAGAGATGCAGGTGATCAAAAGGCGGCGCGTGCCGGCGGTCCTCCGACCACCATCCGTGCGTATCGTTGCCATTCGGCCAGTAATACCGATTGTCTTCCCGGTTATTGCCCCATAACCCGCTCAAGTCGGCCATATGATTCGGCACCACATCCAGAATCACATACATCCCGCGGGCGTGCATCTCATCAATCAGGTTCTTGAGATCCTCGAAAGTACCTTGAGCGGGATCGACTCTGAAGAAATCGGTTGGGTGATAATAGTGGTAGGGGGTAAAGCGCGTGTCCAGTCCCTGCCAATTCATCTGCACGCCAGAAAGCCAGACGGCGTTGACCCCCATGCCTTCCAGGTAATCGAGATTTTGCAACAGACCTTTCCAGTCTCCGCCATGATGGAAATTACGATTATCGGGATAGTGCCGATCGCCAACATACCAGCCCTGTTCCTGGATATAACTCAAGGTATCGCCGCTCGACGCAAAGCGATCGGTGAAGATCTGGTATATATTCACATCGCGCCAGTCTTCCGGACTCGGATGATACTCAAAACCGGGATCTTCAACGATCCGCGACCGCAAACCGTATACGGGGTCGGACGCATTGAACGGGAAATCGGCCACCGCCAACGGCGCCAATACCAGCATACAAAAGACTCCAACCGCCTTCATCCATTGCTTCATCATATCGTCATTTCCTTTCAGATATCCGGGATCGTCCGTCGGCCCCGCCCCGCATCCAAACCATTAAACTTTCTGACTCAGGGACACATCATAACGTAACAGTAAGGATTTGTTAAAACGTTTTTGCATTTATTTTTCTAATTTGTGTATCTACATGTATACCAGTATATTGCCACTCCATTAAATGTTCGTATCGCTTTACTTTCAGGGGCTACCCGTCTCTGTCGGGTCATTATTCGGGAGTTTCTTGTAGTGTAGTGGTTGCCCGGAAAGAAGTCGGGTAAGTGTATCCGCTTAAGGGTGGCGGTGAAGTGGAGGAAGGGGGCGAGAGGGACAGAGAACTCGTACCAGGAATCGCGACACACTCAACGCTTGCGTTGTTCGGCCTCGGTCTTGAGTGCTTCGATGCGGTTCATGACGAGCGCAACAATCTTGTCATA
>SLGY01000003.1 GCA_007136425.1 Kiritimatiellia bacterium | reverse complement strand
CGAAAGATGGTCGCGTACAGGTCAAAGGCTGGACCGAAATCACGGACGCGTCCGCCACGGCGCTGGCCGCGCGTATGAGCGAAATGGGGGTGGCGACGATCATCTACACCGACACCGCGCGTGACGGCATGTTGCACGGCGTCAACGCCCCCGCCATGGCCGCCGTGTGCGATGCCGCGCCCTGCAACATCATTGCGTCCGGCGGTGTCAGCTCCGTCGACGATATCAAGGCCCTGTCTGCGCTGGACAAAAAAAACCTCACCGGCGCCATCGTGGGTAAAGCCCTGTACGAGAACCGGGTGACGATCAATGAACTGAAAGAAGTCGGTTAACCGCACGCAAAGAGCGCGAAGATGCGCATTAGAAAGGAAGGGATCTTCCTATCTAAATGAACTTTGCGCTCTTGGCGTTCTTTGCGGTTAATAAATGAATTCAAAAGGATACAGGAATGATATTGGAATGAAGTTGGATTATCAGGAAACACAATTGCCGAATAAGGTGCGGGTGTTGAGCGCGCGCATGCCACAAGTGCGCAGTGTCGGATGCGGCATCTGGGTGAGTGTCGGAGGGCGTTACGAAAACGCGCGGCAGTCGGGTGTAAGTCATTTTATTGAACATCTGCTGTTCAAGGGGACGCGCAAACGGTCGGCGCGCGCCATCTCGCAGGCCATTGAAGGGCGGGGCGGCTATTTCAACGCCTTCACACAGGAGGAGGCCACCTGTTATTACGCGCGGGTCAGCGCCAAGCACGCATGGAAAGTGTGCGATATTCTGGCGGACATGTATATCAACCCGCGGTTTGCGCCGGCGGATATCGATCGGGAGCGCGGCGTCATCATGGAGGAGATCATGATGTATCGCGATCAGCCGCATCAATTGGTGCAGGATCATCTCGGCGAGTTGATTTGGAACAAACATCCGGTTGGTCGGCCCCTGATTGGTACGCCGGAGAATATCGCTCGCATGACGCGCGACGATATTATCGCCTTCAAGGAAAAGAAATATACGGGCGGCGCAACCCGGGTGGCGTTTGCCGGGCAGGTGGATCACGACGAGTGCGTGCGCGCCGTTGAATCGCTCCTGCAGGATGTCCCGAAACGCGCGGCGCCGCGCTGCAAGCCGGTCGACGCCGGTACGGCTCAGTGCAGGATGCGCGTGGAACACAAGGAGGTTGAGCAGACGCATCTGGCGATGGGGTTTCGTCTGTTCGGGCGGCACGATCCGCGACGGTACGTGCTCAAATTGCTGAGCGTTGTGCTTGGCGAGAATATGAGTTCGCGCCTGTTTCAGGCGGTGCGCGAGAAACATGGACTGGCCTATTCCGTACACAGCAGCATGCATTTGTTCGACGAGACCGGTGCGCTGGTGGTCAGCGCCGGACTGGAACGGGCGCGGACGGAGAAGGCCTTGCAGCTGATATTCGGCGAAATGGCGCGCTTGATGGACCGACCCGTGGCGGCGCGCGAATTGAGGCGCGCAAAGGATTACGCGATCGGACAGCTGGAGATCGGCTTGGAAAGTACCATCAACCAGATGATGTGGATCGGGGAAAACAATTTGTCTTTTGGCCGGCTCATTCAGCCGGAAGAGGTCATGGCCCGGATTCAGGAGGTCACCGCGGAAGATATCCAGCAACTCGCCCGCGCCGTGCTCCGACCGAAACGGGTCAGTGTGGCGATGGTGACCCCGAACGAAAAGAGCGCTCAGGAAAAGCAGATCGCCGGCGCCGTGGCGATGTTGCGTTAGAGTCTTTCAATGACGGCATCGGCGAAGGCGTCCGTGCCGAGTTCGCCTCCCAGATCGCGGGTCTTGCAGCCGTCCGCCAGTGTCCGGTCGTAGGCATCGCGAATGTTCCCGGCCACCGTGCCCGCATCCGCATCTCCCTGCTCCTCGGCGATGTAATTGAGCATCATAACCGCCGACATCAGGAGCGCGAGGGGATTGGCGACATTCCGGCCCGCGATGTCCGGGGCGGAACCGTGGACGGCCTCGAATACGGCGTGGTCATCCCCGATATTGGCGCCGGGCACCACGCCGAGCCCTCCGATCAGTCCGGCGCAGAGGTCGCTGACCACGTCCCCGTAAAGGTTTTCGAGGAGCAGAATGTCGAATTGACTCGGATCCTGTACGATGCGCATACAACCGGCGTCGATAATCAGTTCCTGATAATCGATGTTCGGATATTCCCGTTGATGGATTTGTTGCGCACAGCGAATGAACAAGCCGTCCGTCAACTTCATGATGTTGGCCTTATGCAATACGGAGATCTTGTTGCGTTGTCGCCGAGTGGCATAGCGAAAGGCCCAGCGCGCGATGCGGGTGCAGGCCGTTTCCGAAGCGACTTTCATGCTCATCACCACGCCGGGCGTTACCTCGTTTTCCACACCGCTATACAAGCCTTCCGTGTTTTCCCGGATGATGATCATGTCCACGTTCTCGTAACGCGTGGGCACTCCGGGCAGGGAGCGCACGGGCCGCACGGCGGCGTAGAGATTCATCTTTTTCCTCAATTGCACGTTGACCGAGGAAAACCCCTTGCCGACGGGCGTGGTGCAGGGTCCTTTCAGCGCCACGCCATGCGCCTGGATGGCTTCGATGGTGTCGTCCGGCATGACGTCCGAACCCTCCGCCAGCGCGGTCAAACCGGCTTGACGCGAAATCCAATTGATGGACGCGCCCGCCGCTTCCAATACCCTCTGTACGGCGGAGGTGACTTCCGGACCGATCCCGTCTCCGGGGATAACGACAATATCTCTTGTTTTCACGTATGAGCCCCCAATGGGTGAATGCGATTGCGATGATTAATGGGAACGTACTTTAGCCCGACGCTCCTGATGCGCAACATCTAATTGTTCGACCGGTCGGAGCGGGCCATGTTTTTTTGCCGGAACGATAACCGGGTCTTTTCATTGGCCGGGTATGGGTGTAGATTTATCGTTCTCGGTGTTGTCGCATGGAAAACGCGTCTCGTTTCGGGTGCGCGAAACAGGTGCAATTGAGTTTATGAAGCTTCCGTTTACGCAAAAAATGCTGATGGATTGGGCCGGACCGCGCGTTTTCCGTGAAGCGCAGTCGTTGCACAATCAGGGCTATGTCCAGGAGGTGGAGTACGATCCGCCGACGGTCCGTGGCACCATCGCCCGCGGTACGCGCCCGTTGAAGAGCTCGCTCAAGATCCTGAAAGACGGGAGCGCCGAGAATCTGTGTCCCTGCTATGACAGCTCCGAACGGGGCATCATCTGTTCCCACGCGATTGCGCTTTGTCTGGAATTGATCCGGTTGTCGAATGATCCCGAACGACAGGCCCGCCTGGAGGAGGAAAAACGGCGGGCGGCGCGTCTGGCGGCGATCAGGGAAGAGGACTATCTGCAACGCGTGCCGGCGGACACGCCCGGATCCGTCCGAGCCGCCTTGTTCCTTGAATTGGGCGAAAATTGGCGCGACGGGTGCCGCATTGACAACGTGCCCCTGTCCGTGCGTATTGAGTACGATCATCGGCGGGTGTCTCCGGAGGACGTGCCCCGCGATCTGCCTCTGACTTTCAGCGAACGCGACGAGTCGGTCTTGTTCGTGCTCGAAGATATTGCGGGCGGCCCGATAGGCAACAAAATCAGTTTGCCCGTGAATGATCTGATGAATGTCTTGAGCTTGCTTCAGGGGCATATCATTCACGAGCGCGGTGTGGATATCCCGTCCACGGTGAATGCCGCCCAGATGACGTCCCGGTTGACCATGGATCTCGATCGCGAGACGGGCGAGTTGTTGTTGATGATTCATACGCAGTTGCCGCATATGCATCCCGGCGACGAAATCTTCTATCTGGTGTCGCGACGGGGCGGTTGGGTTTTTGGTGCGGACAATTTCTGGCCGTTGAAGAAGGTGCTTCCGGAGCCGTTGCACGCGATCTACGACGACACGATTGCGATCAGTCGGGAATCCATACCCCGCTTTCTTCAGGTGGAGCTGCCGGTGTTGACGGCGCTGATGGACATCGAGTATCTCGTGCCGACGGACCTCTTTTCCGTCGAGCCGGCCGTGCCCCGCTTTCGGCTGGTGATCCGGGGGAGTCCCGCCTCGCTGGCGGGCACGCTGTATGCCGAGTATGATGACATTTCCCTGGTGGCGGGCAAACTCAGCCCGGAAGGCCAATTTGCGTTGCCCGATCCGGACGATATCCTGCGTTATCTCGTGCGGAATATGGATGCGGAAAAAGAGGCGCTCCAACGCCTCGGCGAGACGGGGATGCAGGGGGATGCCGGTGATCAATTAGCCGACATTGTCGGAAGCCGGGAAGTACTCAACTTCCTTGGCGGAGCCATGCCCGCCTTGCGGCGGTACGGGTGGCGAATCGAGCTGGCCGGCCGTATTTCCGCGTTCATGGAGGAAGCTGATTTCGCCGCCCCGGTGATACGGGTGGGGGAGACCGATAGTCGTTGGTTCGAAGTCGGATTTCATTTCGAGAATCGGGAGGGCGTCAGCTTGTCCGAGGCCGAAATACGGCGTGCGCTGCGCCGGGGCGACGCATATATCGAACACGGCGGTCGGCATATTCTGCTCGATGCCGACGCCATCCAGTCGATGACCGACGTATTCCGGGATTGTGCCAGCGAGGAAGGGAGCGGATCGGGCTTGTTCCGGCTATCCAACGTGTACGCCGCCTACGTGCGGTCGTCGCTCGATGCATTGGACGGGGTCGACGTGGAAGCCGAACCCGCCTGGCGCAGTCGGGCGGAGGAACAGAACCGGTTACACGCGCTGGAACGGGTTGATGTTGGCAAGCCCTTGAACAAGATCCTGCGTTCGTATCAGCGGGACGGGGTCAATTGGCTGCGCTTCATCGAGAAGAACGGGTTCGGCGGCATTCTGGCCGATGAAATGGGGTTGGGCAAGACGTTGCAGACGCTGACCTGGTTGAAGTTGAACCGGGCGCTGCCCGAAGCCGAAGGAAAGCCGGCGCTGATCATCTGTCCGACCAGTCTGGTCGGCAACTGGGCGGAGGAGGCCAAGCGATTCGTGCCGGAGCTGACGGTGCTGGAAGTTTCCGGGGCCGGGCGCCACGAGCTTTGGCAGCAGATCGAAAACGCGGATCTGGTGATTACCTCCTATGCCTTGTTGCGGCGCGATGTGGATCAGTACCTCTCGCATACTTTCAGCGCGGTGGTGCTGGACGAAGCGCAACACATCAAGAACCGGTCCACGCAGAATGCGGTGGCCGCGAAACGCCTGCAGGCGGTGCATCGCCTTGTATTGACCGGTACCCCGATTGAGAACAGCGTGTCCGATTTGTGGTCGATCATGGACTTCCTGATGCCGGGCTATCTCGGATCACACCAAACGTTCCGCGAGAATTATGAGCTTCCGATCGGGCAGGGCGGCCCGCACGCAGACGTGGCGCAGACCAAGTTGCGCCGTAAATTGCATCCCTTTCTCTTGCGACGCTTGAAACGGGAAGTGGCCAAGGATCTGCCACCGCGTATCGATCGCGTGGCGCACTGCACCCTGAGCGGCGACCAACAAATGGTCTACAAGGAACTCCTCAACAATTCGCGTCGCCGCATTTCGGACATGGTATCCAAGCAGGGGTTCAACCGGTCGCGCATGGAGATCCTGAAGACACTGATGCGCTTGCGCCAGGTCTGCTGCCATCTGGGCCTGCTGAAGTTGGACGGATTGAATAGCAAGCATCCGTCGGAGAAGTTGAACCTGTTTTTCGAATTGGTCGATGAGGCCCTGGACGCGGGACACCGGATACTTGTGTTCAGTCAGTTTACATCCATGCTGGCCATTCTGCGCGAGGAATTGGACGAGCGAAGCCTGCCGTATTGTTATCTGGACGGCAGTACGAAGGATCGCATGAAGGTGGTTCATACGTTCAATACGGAACGGTCCATTCCGATATTCCTGATCAGCCTGAAAGCCGGCGGCACGGGATTGAACCTGACCGGCGCCGACATGGTGATTCATTATGATCCATGGTGGAACCCCGCCGTGGAGGACCAGGCCACGGACCGCGCGCACCGCATTGGCCAGCATCGGACGGTGTACAACGTCAAGCTGATCACGCGCGATACGGTGGAGGAAAAGGTTCTCGCCATGCAGAAGAAAAAGCAGCGCGTGATCTCCGCTACGCTGGCTACGGACGAGCAGGTCCTTGAAAAACTGGATTGGGACGATGTCCGTGAGTTGCTTGAGATGGAGTGACGCCCTCGCGCCGGCGCGACTCCGATGGGCTCATGAGCAAGAACCCAAAAGCCCTGCAATCCATGGTCATATCGAGGACCTTTAACGGCGCGGCGCCGATTGGCTCGTGGACAAGAACTGGATAAATGCAAGATGCTGTCATGTCGAGCGTAGCGAAGCGAAGTCGAGACATCTCCATCTCCGCCAGCCACCGACAGTTCTTTAGGAGCGTAGCGACCTGTCCGCCGGAGCCGCTTCGGCGAAGGAGGAAGCGAAGCCTGTCCTGAGCGCAGTCGAATGGATCGAGATATCTCAAATCGCGCCAACCTCCGTTGGTTCTTCAGATCGGCGCATTTGCTCCCATTGAAAATGGGAGCTACGGAAGAATGCGCCGAGTATCGACCTGAATCGTTTTGCAAGAAATCCATGACTCGG
>SLGY01000064.1 GCA_007136425.1 Kiritimatiellia bacterium | reverse complement strand
CGATTGGAATCCGGCGATTGCGCAAGCAGCGCCTGTACCAACAGGCGTTGCAAACCGGATACCAGCGCGGCGAGAGGATAGAGTGCGATGGTGAGTATGACGGCGAAGGGCAGAAAAGTGATGGCGATGCGATCCGCGTAGCTTTCAGCCAATGCGCCGGGCAGGACCCGCACACAGAAGACGACCGCGAGGATCAGGACTACGGCGCGGAGTAAGTAGACGAGGCGCGATGCGTGCGGGAGCGCGGGTAACCACGCCGCCAGGGCGAGAATCAAGAGAGCGATCCAGAGGATCAGTAACGCGGCGCAGATGCGGGGCCAATGCTTGGTCCACGCGGCAAAACGCGTCGCCGCCGGATATTTTTCCGTGAAACGCGCAACGCCCGCATCCCCGGCAAAGCGAAACGACAGGTGCAACGCGGAAAGGAAGGATGAGGCGAGCAGTGCCAGTGCGCCGTATACCCAGGTCATTGTTGTGGCCGATGTTTCCATAAATCGGTTATGCGGGGCGCAGGGCCAGGGGGGTGATCAAGCCGGCCGCGGCCGCTTTGCGCAACCAGCGTCGCTCAACGCGCCGCATGCGCGCGCGCAACAGCGGGGTATGATCTTCCGCGCCGATCAGGTGCTGGCAGCCGTGCGCGATGTATAGCGCCAATTCTTCCGAGGCGCCCTGATGTTTCGGGCCTTCGTTGGCGGCCCGTTCCACATTGACAAGGACTTCCCCGGTGTGTCCGGCGTCCGTACCGGGCATGGGCGGATACACGAAGCTGATGACGTCCGTGGGCCTGTGCGCGCCCAGGTGCGCCTCATGCACGCGGGCCATACCGGGATCGTCCATCAATACCAGTGAGAGTTCCTGCCAGATCATGGAGTCATCAAGGGCTTGCACTTGTCGCATGATCCATTGGGCGTACGCCTTCAGTGGGGGGTGCGGTATCCGGTACCTCTTCTGCCGGTTGCTGATTTCGATTTTCATCTTTTGGATAAGGGACCCTGCCGTGCAGCATGTTGGTAAGGGTGAAAATGAACGATTCCTTAATGGCTTTTAGTTCCGCGAAGGTCAAATCACAATTGTCCAGTTGTTCGTCCTGCAGGCGGGCATCAACGATATCGTTCACAAGATGTTTGATGCGGCTGGGCGTGGGCTTGTCCATGGAGCGGGAGGCGGCTTCCACGCTGTCCGCCAATAAGAGAATACCCATTTCCGGTGTTCTGGGTTTCGGTCCGGAATAGCGATAATTTCCTTCGCTTACACCGCGTCCGTTGCCGGCCGTCGCGGTCTGTTCCGCATCCTGTAACCGGGCGCGGTGGTAGAAAAAGGCGACCAGACCGGTGCCATGATGTTGCTGAATGGCGTCGATGATAATGCTGGGTAATTTCGCGCGTCGGGCCATGCCTACGCCTTCCTTGACGTGCGAGATGATGACGAGGGCGCTCATGCTGGGGGTAAGGTCGTCATGTGGATTCTCCCGGAACTGGGTGTTCTCCACGAAGAATTCCGGTTTGGTCAGTTTCCCGATATCATGGAAATAGGCGCAGACACGGACGAGCAGCGCGTTCGCCCCGATATTCGCCGCGGCGGCTTGCGCGAGGCTGGCGACCATGAGGCTGTGATGATACGTGCCGGGTGCCTCGATGGCCAGGCGTTGGAGAAGGGGATGCCCCATATCGGAAAGTTCCAGCAGGGTGATGTCCGTCGTGCTGTCGAACAGTGTTTCGAGAAGCGGAAGAAAGAGCAGGGCAAGCAGGGCCGTCAGGACGCCCATCAACAGGGCCACCCCCGCTTGCAGGAATACCAGGTTCGGCGGCAATTGATTCAGCACGGCAAGGCTGAGGGAATAGACCATCTGCGCCAGGCCGACCCAGAGGCCGATACGCACCATGCGTGAACGCCTTCTGATCTGACGCGCCGTATGAGCTACGATGATGGTGACCAGGAGGCCCATGGCAAAGATGGAGAAGCTGTTGTCAAACATGACCGCCGCGGCGAAACTGGTCCATACACCGATCACGACCGCCGTAGCCGGCCCGACGAGCAAGGTGGTCAGGATCGGTGCAAATGCCAAAGGCAACATGAATTCGACCAGCGAAGAGGGCAGGAACTGCGTTGTATTAGCCAGATAAAGCAGGCCTTTTACCGAAACCAGGGTGAGCAGCGCCAGGATGACCAGCAAGGTTATGCGGGACGGGGATTGCACGATGTCCGGGCGGACGATCTGCAGCAGGCCGGAACAGATGATTAATGCGAACAGGAGCAGGAAGGAGCGACCCGCCCATTGCAGGAATCGATCCTGCGGGGATTGCAATTCATTGACGCGTCGTTGATGCGCGCGCCAGTTTTCGAGTTCTTGCGGTGTGACGCGATCGCCCTGGTTGATGAGGGTGGCACCCGCTCGCACTTGTTTTGTCACGGGTTCAATGGTGCGCCGGGCGGATTGGCGCGCGCGTTCCGTGGCGCCGCTGTCATAGATGAGGTTAGGCTGGATCCAGGCGCGAACCAGGGGATAGAGGGTGTGTTCCGCCGCGGTGCGTAACGTCATGCGGTTCTGAACGCGGGTAAGCACGGCGCGCGCCGCTTCTTCCGGCGTATACAGGTCATGAATGTCGACGGGGGAACGGACGGTGTCATCGTTGATGCGGACGGATACTTCCCCTTTTGCCGCGACGCCGTGAAAGCGGCTTTCGCGTTCCGACACGGATACGATTCCCTGGGTCCATACCCGTTGCAACGCCTGTCGGATGGCGTCGCGGAGCTCATCCTCTTCGGCTGGCGGCGCCATGGCGAGGGCTTCGTCTGTCCGCAGGGTCAGATCGGCATACTGGATCGTGGCAGGCCGTTCATCCGGTTTGTCTGCGGTGCGCAGGTCTTCCAATTCATCAAAGAGCCGGTCCAATTCGCGCAGGGCCGATTGCAACGGAGCCCGATGGATGGCGAACACCGGGAGCACCGTTTCGGCTTTCTGGCGGCGGGCCAGTTCCGTGCCGGCGATGTCGTGTGTCTCGAAATCCACCTGGGCCAATACGGTGGCGGGCGCCCGCTGTCCTTCGGACAGGGGGGCATGGACGAGGCCCTCGCCGAGGTCGAGCAGAGCCACGACCGCCACCCATAACAGGGCGGACAGCAGGAGCGGGAGGAAATAGCTCGATCGGATCGGAGCGGGCCGCGCGCCCAGCAGGCGCGCCTGGGTGCGCGCTCGCTTTTCCCGTGCTTGTACGGTCCGGTTCGACATGGTTCTTCCTTGTATTAGTGTAACGAGTCGGCGTCAGGAATGTGTGTCTGTGGTTGATGCGTTTGACGCGTTAAGGTCGGACGGCTCCAGCTGCTCCCCGGTTTCGGGCACATCGCGCCCTTCCCGATATGCTTGCACGATCTTTTGTACGAGCGCGTGGCGTACCACATCGCTATCGCTCATTTCCACCAACGCAATGCCCTCGACGCGGTTCAACGTTTGTTTCGCCTCCAGCAACCCGCTTTGCTTGTTGGAAGGTAGATCGATTTGCGACAAGTCGCCGGTGATTACGCACTTGGAATCGAAGCCCATACGCGTCAAGAACATCAACATTTGCTCGCGCGTGGTGTTTTGTGCTTCGTCAAGAATGATGAATGAATGGTTCAATGTCCGGCCCCGCATATACGCCAGCGGGGCGACTTCGATCACGCCGCGTTCGACGTTCTTTTCGATATCTTCGGGCGGCATCATGTCGTACAGCGCGTCGTACAGCGGGCGCAGGTACGGCAGGACCTTTTGTTGGATATCGCCCGGCAGGAAGCCGAGCGCTTCCCCCGCTTCGATCGCGGGTCTTGTCAGGATGATCCGGCTGACTTCGTCCTTTACCAGCGCCGAAACGGCCATGGCCATGGCCAGATAAGTCTTGCCGGTACCCGCCGGGCCGAGGCCGAAGGTGATGTCATTCTTGCGAATCGAATCCACATAGAGCCGATGCCCGAACGTACGGGGGAATATGGGCGGCTTGCCGGGGGCGACCTCGATACGCGACTGGTATAAGCCGTCCAGGTCCTGTTCACGTCCCGCGAGGACCTGTTGCATGGTGTAGAGGATGCCGTGTTCCTTGAGGATGACCCCCTGATCACGGGCATGACGCAGGAGGTCGAAGAATCGGACGGCCTGTTCGACGGGCTCGGCTTCTCCGAGTACGCGGAGCCAAGTGTCCCGGGCCGTCAGTCGCACATCAAAAGCCTGCTCGATTCGTTTCAGAATCTCGACTTGATTGCCCGTGATATCCTGCGCCTCGCGCGCATTGGCAAAGTGAATAGTCTCTTCTTTCATCTGAAATCAGGAGACAACAGGGGCTCGCGCACTACCCTGCGACGGGTAGGCTTGAGTGAGTGTCATGTTGGACGGTATCAATGAGTTTGCACGCATGGCAATCAGTTGATTAATCAGAACCCACTATAACGCGCGGCGCGCGGTCTGTACAGAGGGGATTCCGGGGGATTGAGGTTTCCGCGCAGACGGGCTAGGGTGGTGAACCGGAAGTTTCTTGCATTACATACGGTTGGCAAATATCCGTAGCGCCGATTTCCAATCGGCGCATTTGCTCCCATTGGAAATGGGAGCTACGGAAGAATGTGCGGAGGATTGACCTGAATCGTTTTACAGGAAATCAATGACTCGGGACACTGGGGTGAGGGTATAACACATTGTGGAGAGGGCGATTATGGAATCGATAGACCGTGGCGCATTGGACGCTTATCTGGACGGATTGCTTCCGGCGCGGCCCGCGCATTTCGCGGAAATGGAACGGTATGCGGCGGAAAAGTCTTTTCCGGTGATCGGCCCGCAGGCGGGTCGTGTGTTGTCTCAATTTGCCGCACTGGTCGGGGGGCGACGGTTCTTTGAGATGGGCTCGGGATTCGGCTACTCCGCGTGCTGGCTGTTGGAGGGCGCGCCGGGAGCGCGTATCATATGCACGGACACGAGCCCGGAAAACGAGACGCTGGCTCGCAAATGGCTGACTCAGGGAGGTTGCTGGGATCGGGTCGACTTTCGCGTAGCGGACGCTTTGGCCGAGCTGAAGAAGTCGGAACATGATTATGACCTCATTTACAACGACGTGGATAAGGAAGCGTATCCGGACGTCTTCAAGCTCGCTCTCGAACGGCTTGCGCCGGGCGGATTGTTGATATCCGATAATGTGCTTTGGAAAGGGCGCGTCGCGGACCGGTCGATTACGGATGCGGCAACGTGCGCCATTCGCGAGTATAACCGTTTGATGTTTGAGACCGCCGACGTACAGTCCGTGATCATTCCGGTTCGTGACGGATTGGGGGTTACGCGTTGTGTTTCGGAATAGCGTGAAGCAGGGAAGTGAACGAGTCTGCGTGCGCTTATACCAAACTCTATTACTTCTCGGTACATTCTCTTCGGACGCGACGGAGCGCGTCCCTCCAAGGTGATGCTGCAACGCATTGCGTTGTGACACATTAACTGGAGGGGCAACTTCCCGCCTACGCCAAAGTCTACGGCGGACAAGCCGTGTTGCCCAGAGAATGTACCGAAAAGAAATAGCAACTGGTATTAGTTACTGCTCGGCGGTGACATACCGCTCGGTGAACGGCCCGTCGTAAATCTCGCCGCCCGCCTGCTGATACCGGGCATAAAATTCCTGCAGGAATTGATTTGCGATGCGTTGATCGTGAATGAAGAGCGTGTTTTCGTCATTAATCTCGTTGGCGTTACGACTCCAGTTGGCCGATCCGGTAATGACAGTGGGATTGTGCGACGTGTCCGCATCGATGAGCATATATTTATGGTGTAGTTTGCGCACTTCGCGATCGCGGAAGATCGGCGGCGGATTGCGCCACCGGATATTCGGATTATTCGCTGATTCGCGCGGGGCGTCGCGCCCTTCCATATTAATGTTCGCCGACCACCACTGGTTCCAGAATATCCGTTCGAAAACGCCTTTCAGGCGGAACCCGGTGGGGGATCCTTCTGAATCCAGAGGATTCCCTTCCCATTTCTGTTTTATCGTATTCTCTAGATTGCTGTCGGACCAGGCGAAGATACAGAAGTAAAGGGATTCATGGGCTTCCCGGTCCACAAAGTCCGTAATGTGCTCGACGACGTTGTAGCCGGGCGAGAAGAGAATCTGCAGGTCCTTGTCGCCCAATTGCACTTCGTGCTGGGCGCGTCCCCGTTTCTTTTCGCTGCGGAACCGGGCCTCAACCGGGCATGGACGGGAAGTGGTGCATCCCCACATTTGATTGAACTCGTCCCGATAGATACGGACGACTTCGGGCGAATGCAGGTCTATCAGGTTGTTCGAATTCCCGTTGGGGCGACGGTTCCGCCGATCCCGATACGTGCCGTAAATGCCGGTTTCCGTAAAGTTCATGCTGCCGGTGAGCAGGCGATAATCGTCGATCAGGACGAACTTGTTATGCATCTGGCCGGAGGGCGAATAATAGGTGTCATCACCGCTTTTGGCCCCCTGAACAATCAGAAAACCCGACTGTTCCCCACGCCCTATGGAGAGCGTCTTATACGGGATATCGTCAGCCGGATCACGCGGCAAACCGTACTGCTCGCGATAATCGGGATCATCGACCGCGAAAATGGGCGAGTTGGCGAAAACGGAAATGCTGTCGCGAGAACCCAGTTGGCCGTCCTGGCCGCGCAATAACT
>SLGY01000033.1 GCA_007136425.1 Kiritimatiellia bacterium | reverse complement strand
TTGGATTCTTCGCCCCCGATGTTAAGCAGACCGACTGTCGGATTCTCCTTTTTTAATATGCTCCGGGAGTACGCCAATCCCATGACCGCGAATTGGCACAACCATTCAGGCGCGCAATCCGTGTTGCCCCCCGCGTCCAACAGCACCGACGGCCCGGTCATAGACGGAATCACAACGGCAATGGCGGGCCGATCGACCCCCTCCAAGGTGCGCAATTTCAGCGTGGACGCGGCCACAGCGGCACCGGTATTGCCGGCCGAGAAGACCGCATCGGCTTGCCCCGCTTTCACCAAATCAACAGCGCGGCCGATCGACGAATCCTTCTTCTTGCGAATGGCCGCGGCGGGCGCCTCTCCCATCTCAACGACCTCGGTCGCGTGCACCATTTCTATGCAGGCCGGAGCCGCGCTGAACGCGTCCAATTCCTTACGGATGGCGGGTTCGTCGCCCACCAGGTAGATGCGGTCAATATGCGGGAAACGCCGAGCAGCTTCGACAGTGCCCTTGACGATTTCAGCAGGAGCGAAATCGCCCCCCATGGCATCCACCGCGATTCGCATGATCCAAGACTTATTCGTCTATGGCCACGGTAAGCACTTGGCGGCCCTTGTAAGAGCCGCAGGCAAGGCAAACCCGATGCGGTTGTGTAGGCGCCCCGCATTGCGGGCAGGAAGTCGTCGCCGTGAGCGGGCGCTTATGCGAACGCGCACGCATGCGCTTCTTGCTTTTCGATACTTTTCTCTTCGGTACTGCCATGAAATATTCTCCTCCACATCCTGTTCCGCCGTAGGCCGGCTGAGCCATGGGGATACCAGTCTATACATCCCCTTCTACAATTTCAATCGGTTCAACGGGTCCCAGACCTCCGTTGTACTCTCCGTGGAGCGGGCCTCTGTGTTGGTTTTCAGATTCCTGCCGCATACCCGGCAGTGTTCCGTCTCATCCGTCTCGCCCCGCGGATAATGCGGGACCTCCAACAGAATATCTTCCCGGATATCCTCGGTGAGGTCGAGCCGTTCCATGCCCGGTTTGATCGCGTACGCGCGTAGAAAAGAGGAAACCCGCACGGTTGTCGAGAAAAATTCCGCACAAACCACGCATAACAAGTCCAATTCCGTTTCCAAGCTGCCCCGCACGATGACCTGCTCGGAAACGATCTCGGCGGTCAAAACATAGCGGACGTCCCCTTTCGGGCGAATGAACTTATCCCCTTCCAAATCAAGGGATTCCGGCGGCAAGGCCCCTTCATAGGTGCTTCCGTTCTCGGATATCTTCTGAATCTCAATAATCATATCCCGTCCCTGAAAATCGGTGAATGAAATGCCCGGAACAAGCGTGAGCGGCGTCGTTCCGCGTTGTTGTCTCGTTACGCGCGAACCTGGCGTTCCAAGGCCCGCCGTACGGGAGGGGGCACGAAGTTCTCGATATTCCCGCCCATTTCAGCAATCCGTCGAACCATGCTTGAGCTGAGATAGCTGTGCGTTTCTTTCGGCATCAGAAAGATGGTCTCCACCTCCGGCGCCAGCTTTCTGTTCGTTAACGCCATCTGAAACTCGTACTCGAAATCAGAAAACGCGCGCAATCCGCGTATCAAGGCATAGACATGCTTGTTACGACAATAATCCACCAACAACCCGCTGAACGAATCGACCTCCACGTTCGCCATATCTTTCACCACTTCGCGAACCATGGCCATACGTTCCTCGGTGGAGAAAAGCGGCTTCTTTGACGCGTTGACCCCGACCGCAACAATCAGCCGATCAAAGATGCGCGACGCGCGCTCGATCACGTCCAGATGTCCCAGGGTCAAGGGATCAAACGTTCCGGGATAGATGGCAGCTTGCATGAGGAATCAAGAATGGTTGATGGTTAATGATTGATTCTGCAGGTGAGAGCTTACGGCGAGCGGTTCGATTTATCAAGCAGCTTCCTGCGCCAGACCAAATAGCGACGTCCTCCCAGTTGTTTGACCAGCTTCTTTGCGTTCCAGAGCATGTATTGGCGCGCTTGCGCCGCCGACAGGTTTTCGGTGCCGAGTTGTGCGGAAACGGCGGGCCGCATGCCACGCCACAGGTTGTATCGGCCCAGAACAAGACAGGACCCGACACGCATGACTCGCTTCACCGGTTCGGAGGTGAATAGCAGCCGGATTCCGGCTTCCGACGCTGTTTCGGCCACAGCGCGTGCATAGTAGCCGCCCGGAACAGACGCCGTTACGACCTCTTCCTGCAGGATTTCTTCGAGTCGCGCCTTGCTCGCACGCCATTCCGCCAACAACGCGACACGATCACAGGCAGCCATCCGGGTCGGGTGCGACGCCGAGTGAGAACCGATCACATGACCGGCCTGCCGCATGCGGCGAATATCGTCCGCATCCATGAATGTCGACGTGCCGATATAATCCGTTGTGACAAAAAAATGGGCCGGCCAGTTCAAGGCGTTTAGCATATCCGCAATACTGCCAGAAGCACTCTTCCCACCGTCATCAAACGTGATGAGTAAGGGGACGCCATGACGATTGTCCTCCAGCATTTCCGTCGCCAGAGACGGCTTGCGCGCGGTCGCCCCGGCCAACGCCCGTAAATGCGCGCGCATCGTTTCCACATCCAATTTATAAGGCGCGGCGCCGGGCCCGGGAAACCCGCTTTCATCGATCCGATGCGCCCCTTCGACCGCATCATGATACAAGAGCGACACCGCCTTCATCCGCGGCTTACCGCCTCTCTGCGCCGATACCGGAGATAACGCGTCAGCCACGGCTGCCCCCATACGGTCGAGGATCGACCCGCTGTATCGAGCGGTTCCGCCCGCCCCGCATGTATATCCTGCAGGCGCGCTTGCAACGCGTCCAGATTTTCAAACACCACACGATGCTGAAGCACCACATGGGACTCGCGCTTCGGATCAAAATCAACCTTGTAGTAGCCATACACGGGTCCGGTATCTATCCCTCGGTCAATCTTCAAAAGGGTCATGCCGACGCGTTCCATATCGCCCGTCGCCACCGCCCAGAAGCAACCGTGCGCATTGCGGTATTCGGGACAAATGCCCGGATGCATCACGAACGTTCCATCAGGAGGAATGGAGAAGATTTCTTCCTTCAAGATCACCTTGCATCGGGCAATAAGGATGTCGGGACGCACGGCTTCCAGAAACGCGCGGACGGCTTCGCTGTTCGGGCTCGGCGCCACTTTCACAGGCACGGTGTCCGGCAGGGCAGGATAACGTTCGCATAACCGATTTAACAGGCGCTGTTCCCAGGCACGATCCGTTCGGGCCAGAAACAGTCTGTAATAAAGGCGAAACAACATGACATCCAGAAATCGGACCCAACCGCTTCGACGAAGTTCCGCACGCACGCGTTTGCCCCGGCGCCCCCCTTTCTCGCGCAGTTCGACGACGCCTACGAGATCCGCAAAAGACGCCAGCCAACGCGCCAACCCTTCCCGCGTCAACGGTTCCGAGTCGTGACATATGAGTGCAACTCTCATGCAAGCGATAGTGCTATGACCAAGAGACGGCGTCAAGACGCTCACCGGGAACGCCCATCAACGCTTCAACAGCTCTGTGAGTAGGCCTTGGACCGTCATTGCGTGAGCCCAACGTCGTTGCGTTCGCATAACCGGCAATGCCCATAGTGGTTGGCGGAGAAAGGGCGGCCTATCGTCGATACATCAAGATACGTGCCTCTCCATAACGACGATCCTTCAACAACGTCCACCCCGAGACCTCAACGGAGTCCAGTTGCGCGCTCTGCTCGAACACCAGTATCCCTTCCGGCGCAATGGCAGCCTTGTCACAAATAATCTCCGACAAGCGCGGCAGAGGCGATTCCTCGACGCGCGACGCATAAGGCGGATCGACCAGAATAACGTCATAGGTCTCTGGCTCGGGGCTCGCGGCCAGAAATCGGAAAGCGTCCGCGCGGACAACGCGAACGGGCCGATCCGAGTCATCGCATAACGCCTTGACGTTGGACTGAAGCGCTCGGCAGACCGCGGCATCCCGTTCCACCCAGCAAACGCTTGCCGCCCCTCTGCTCCACGCCTCCAACCCAAGCGTGCCCACCCCCGCGAATAGATCAAGAACACGCGCACCGGCAATGATCGGGGCCAAACTCGAAAAGACCGCTTCGCGCACGCGATCCTGTGTCGGGCGAACCCGTTTCGGCGCCTCGGGAATGCGTCGGCCGCTCAAGATGCCACCGGTTATGCGCATGGCTTATTCCTATCGTTCGGAGAGGAGTTCCGCATAGAGGTTCATATGCTTCGCTATGGCCCGCTCTTGCCCAAATTCGCTTTCAAGCTTCATGCGACCGGCTTCGCCGCAGGCGCGGCGCCGGCCCGGATCCGCCATCAACCCGGACAAGGCATCGGCCATAGCTGCGTCATCATCAAGATCAACGAGATATCCCGTCACACCGTCCTCCACCAAATCCGGGATGCCGCCGACACGCGTTGCAATAACCGGCCTCATCCAGTTCATGGCTTCCATAATGGCGTACGGCAGGTTTTCCATTTTGGAACACATGACCAATCCGTGAAGCTGCTGCATGAATTCGTCACTATCACAGTAGCCGACACAGTTTACATGTTGTTGCAGTCCCTCATTACGAATGGCCTTTTCTATCTTCTCCCGGTCCGGACCTTCACCTGCTATCAGGAAGCGTACCGGCGCATCGCGTTCTACGAGGCGGCGCGCGGCCCGTAAGAACATCGCGTGATTCTTCTCTGCACTTAATCGCCCCATGATCCCGAAGGTCAGCAGCCCGGAATCGGGAAACGAGGCGCGGGCGGTGTCGGGGGGGATCAGTCGGTCACGGGGAAACCCGGAAGGAATCCGCACCCGGGACCGGATTTTGAGTTTCGACAACCATGTTTCATAATAAGACGACAAGACGATAACGCGCGGGAAACGACGCAGCGCTTGCCGGTTGAGCCATCCATAAAAGCGTTCTTTTCGATCGGGTCGATCCAACCACCCGTGCACCGTGGAGACGATCGGCGTCCGTTTCCCCGCGCGCGTAGCCCAGCCTCCATGCAAATCCGCCTTATATCCTATCGTATGCAGCACATCCACTCGTTCCGTTTCCAACAAGCTGCGCAATGCGCTTATCAGAAACGGCGAAACCCGGCTCGCGGTTGAAATGACACGACACGGGATTCCACGCAGCCGGGCTTCACCCGCGACGTCGCTGTCGGCCGCCCTCAATCGCTTCTCTTCGATAAGTATTAATAACACGTCCACCCCGGTCCGCCGCTGCAACCCGTAGGCAAGATCCAGTGTGGCCCGCTCGGCGCCATATACGGCGCCTCGGTCCTGCATGAAAAAGGCAATACGCATGGAAAGTGGCTATTCGTTATTGGTTATTGGGCCGTTGTCCGATATACGGATAAGGCGCAACAAGATTTATATTTATTCTTCGGACTGATTCTGCATTATCTGACATCCGAAAACCAATCTCCAATAACCTGTAGCCCTCATGCAACACAAACTATCCATCGTAGTGGTCACATACAATGAAGCACGACATATGGTCCGGCTTCAGGCATCCGTTGATCGTCTGCGCAAGCCGGAAGGGGTGACGGTCGAAACCATCCTTGTAGACGGCGGCAGCACGGACGGAACGCCGGATGCCGCGCGAAAGGCGGGCTTCACGAAGGTCGTCGTCATGCCGGGCGCCAATATCCCGATATGCCGGAATCGGGGAATTCAGGAGGCCGGAGGCGATTGGCTGGCCTACGTGGACGGCGACTGCGAAGTGGCCGAAGATTGGCTCGAACAAGCGATTCCGTTCTTAACGAGCCTGGACCGGGCCGTACTGATCTGGCCGGCTGTACCTCCGGAGCCGATGACGTGGGTCCAACGCGCCTGGCTCTATCACTGGCTGACGAAAAACCGGCGGATGACGGACTGGAACGGGCGGCGGGTGATTGTGGAGGGCGCGTTTCGCCTGGCCACCACGCGCAATATGATCCTGCACAGGCAGATTGCGTTGGATATCAACGGATTCCGGGAGGAACTGTCGACCGGCGAGGATAACGAATTCGCAACGCGGGCCGAGGACCATGGCGCACGGGTACTGGGCGTGCCCGAGTTGCGGGTGGTGCATCACGGCGAACCGCGTACATTGCGTGAGTTCTTCAAGCAACAGTATTGGCACGCCAATCCACAGCCATATGAATATCTGCTGCGCAAGTCAGCGGGGAACGCCCCGCGCTATACGCTCGCCTTCCTCGCCGGACTTTTGCTCGGCGCAGGTGGCCTTATGGCCTCGGCTATGACGCGCCAACCCGCGTATCTGCTCCTGCTGCTGCCCTGGCTGTCGATTGTAGCCCTGCCCGCAGCATGGATGAGCCATGCGGGCCGGTCGTGGAAATACTTTCCCGCACTGTGTGTGCTCTACACTGTCTACGGCCTAGTGCGCGTCGCACAATTGTTGGGACTGGCTCGAAAGAAATATAGTTGGAAATCAACCTGATCAACGCATGAGAGAGACACTGAAACGGTGGTACAACGAATCCGAGACCGGCTTCGAGATATTGTACCCGTTCGTCCGCTTCCGAGAGTTTCTGCGGGAAGGCTGGATGCCGGACCGCATGCATATCGCACGGGGTTTCCGACAGACTTTCGGATACCCGCTGGACTGGAAC
>SLGY01000001.1 GCA_007136425.1 Kiritimatiellia bacterium | reverse complement strand
GCCGCGCATTGGGGGATCGAAGCGGAAGGCCGCTTGGAGCTGACCTTGCGGATGGCGACGGAGAACGGGCGCCAAGACGCTTTTCTTGAGGCGGCGGCGTCCAGTCTTGTGCTGCCGTACGGGGCGATGGACGCCATGCAGGTCGAGGCTTCGGTGCGGGATCTGTTTGATGAACCCGCCGGGGCCGCGCACGTTACGCTGCGCGGGGTGGAGGCGGAAGATCTGAATATTCAGGAAATCGAAATGCATGCGGCGGGCGATCGGGATTCAGTGGACATCGCCCTGAACGGGGCCGGGGAATTGTTGGATCCCTGGGCGTTGACCTCGACCGCATCCGTTTATTTTGAGGAGGGACAGCCCGCGGAGGTGGCTTGGCATGATTTGCATTTTGAGCACCGGGATTTCATTCTGGCGTTGGAAGAATCGGTTCGGGTATTGCGCCGGCAGGACCGGTATGATGTGGAGCTGTTGGCCCTGCGTATCGGGGCAGGCCGATTGCTCGCGTCCGGACACGTCCATGCCGAGGCCGTGGAACTGGAAGCGGATGTGCGGGAATTGCCGTTATCCACGTTCGGTTTTGCCGGAGTGGGCGATGCTAAAGGTGAAATGGAGGGGCATCTGCGTGTCAGCGGACATCCGGCGAATCCGCAGGCCGAGTTGCAGGTGAAATTCAGCGGCTTGATGCCGGCAGATACGAATTATTGGGACGGCCCGCCGGCTCTCTTTTCGGTGTCCGCCTGGCTGGAGGATCAACGCCTGAGCGGCCGATTCCTCCTGGAGGAGTTGACGGGCCGGCCCGTGGAACTCGAATTGGAGGTTCCGTTACAGGTTTCGCTTTATCCGGTCCATCTGCAATGGCCGCCGGAAGGGGACGTGTCCGGTCATCTTTTTGCGGAAACCGATCTGGGCGAACTGGCGACGTTGTTTGTCCTGGACGTGCATCGCCTTGCGGGTCTTTTGTCCGTGGATCTCGCTTTGAGCGGGACGGTGGCCGAGCCCGATGTGTCGGGCGCCCTGCAAGTGGTTGATGGGGCTTATGAGCATACCCGGTTGGGCACGATCTTGAAGAATCTGGAAATGAGCGTGTCGGGGCAACGGGACCGCTTGACCATCGAACACCTCAGGGCAACGGACGGCAACGACGGCCGCGTATCGATGAGCGGCTCCCTGCAGATCCGTCCGGAGGATGGGTACCCGTTTGATGCGGCCTTGTCGCTCAAACGGTTTCGCCTCTTACGGCATGATACCGCCCGCGCAACGGGCGATGGCACGTTGACCTGGGAAGGAACGCGTCATGCAAGTGAGGTGACCGGTCGGGTGACCGTTACTTCCATGGAATTCCGGATTCCTGAACGAATGCCCGCTGCGTTGATTGATCTGGATGTCACGGAAATCAATGGCGAAACCGATCCGGACGATGAAGCGATAGAGGAAATGGAGGATGAACTGTTGGAAGAAGTGGCGGCGCACAATTTGGTTATGGATGTGGAGGTCGTTTTCCCGGATCGCGCATACGTTCGTGGACGCGGTCTGGATTCCGAATGGGGCGGCGACGTGCGCATACAGGGATCTGCGCGCGAACCGGATATCAGCGGATCGCTTTCCATCCTGCGCGGACGCTTTGTCTTTTTCGGGAAACGCCTCGGCATAACGCGCGGCGTAGTGACGCTGATGGGATCGTTTCCTCCGCATGCGATGATCGACGTGGTTGCGGAGGCGCGATCGGGCGGGATCACTGCGATTCTGCGCCTTACCGGCGATCTGGATGCGCCCGAAATCGAACTCGATTCCAGGCCGGAGATGCCCGAAGACGAGATCCTGGCGCGTCTGCTTTTCGGGCGGGAAGCCGCCCGGATCACGCCTTGGCAGGCGATCACCATGGCGCAGGCGGTGAACCGATTGCGCGGTGGGGGTAGTGCGTTTGACGTCATGGGGCATACGCGCCGGATCCTGCGTGTGGACCAGATCGAGCTGCGCCAGGCGGAAGAAGATGAGGGCCATGCGGCGGTGAGTGTCGGCAAATACATCAGTGACCGCATTTATGTGGAACTCGAGCGAGGCCTCGGTCCGGAAGAGGGCGGCCGAGCGAAAGTCGAAGTGGAATTGACGCCGACCGTGCGCGTGGAAACGGAGATGGGTACCGACGCCGACGCCGGATTGGACGTTATCTGGTCCTGGGACTATTAGAGCCGGTCCGCGCCGGGTTTCCCGCTTGCGTACGACCAAACGACTCGCTATCTTTCCCCGAGATTTCCGGCGCTCGGGTGGCGGAATGGCAGACGCGCTAGGTTGAGGGCCTAGTGACCGATAAGGTCGTGCGGGTTCGACTCCCGCCCCGAGCACCAGCTTCCGCGCGCTGCGAGGCGTCCGTCGTGCGTGCGTCGATGTGCCGGGGACGGGTTGGGATGCACGTTGTCGGGACGCTGTTCATCATGAAACTGCTTATTGCCACCAGAAACCCCCACAAACTGGAAGAGATCCGGGAGATCTTCGATCTGCCGGGACTGGATATCGTCAGTGCGTTGGATTATCCCGAGATTCCGGACGTGGTGGAGGACGGCGAAACGTTGGAAGCCAACGCGGTGAAGAAAGCGGTGACGCTGGCACTGGCCACCGGTCTACACGCGCTCGCCGACGATACCGGATTGGAAGTGGACGCGCTGCACGGTGCGCCCGGCGTCTATTCGGCCCGCTACGCGGGCGAGCACGCCGATTACGCGGCAAATAACCGCAAGCTGTTGGCCGCACTGAACGAGACGGACAATCGCAACGCGCAGTTCCGTTGCGTGATCGCCCTTGCCGAGCCGGACGGCCGCGCGCAGTACGTCGAAGGAGTCTGTCGCGGCGCGATTGCGCGCGCACCGCGCGGTGAGAACGGTTTCGGCTACGACCCGCTATTCGTCCCCGAGGGACATGAACGGACCTTTGCCGAGCTGGCATCGGCGGAGAAGCATCGCCTCTCGCATCGCGGCCGTGCGCTTACTGAAGCCCGCCGGGCATGGAGCGAACGTCTTGCCCCCGAACCTGAAAAACCGAACCCTGCGCCCTGAATTCTTCCGCCCAGATTAACAGCCTGCAAAACCCGAAGATTAAACGGGTCGTCAAATTGCGCAAACGCAGTGTGCGCGACGAGGAAGGCGTTCTGATCATCGAAGGCTATCGCGAGTTGAAACGCGCGTTGGAGAACGGGCATCGGCCGTCGACGCTTTTTTATTGTTCCGAATTGTTTCAGGGCGAAAATGAGCCCGGGCTTATTGAACAGTGTCGAGCGGCGGACGCGGAGATCCTCGCATGCAGTGTGCCGGTGTTCGAGAAGATCGCGTACCGCGATCGGCCGGAGGGCTTGCTTGCACTCGCGCCGCAACTCCGGTTGACGTTGGACGAACTCGCGCTGCCGGAGAATCCGTTGTTGTTGATCGTGGAACAGATCGAGAAACCGGGCAATCTCGGCACGATGCTGCGTTCCGCGGACGCCGCCGGGGTACATGCCGTGATCGTGTGCGATCGTTGCACGGACATCAATAATCCCAACGTCGTACGCGCCAGTATCGGGACGCTGTTTGCGGTGCCGGTTGTCGATGCCGGCTCCGAAGCGGTGCGCGCGTGGTTGCTGGAGCGCGGTATTCGTGTCGTGGCGGCCACTCCGCATACGGATCGGGATTATACGACGGTTGATTATACGCAGGGTACGGCTATGCTGGTGGGCGCCGAACAATACGGGTTGAGCGCGTACTGGATGGAGCACGCCGATACGCATGTGCGTATTCCGATGCTCGGCCAATGCGATTCGCTCAATGTGGCGGCGGCGGCCACGATCCTGCTGTACGAAGCCGTCAGGCAAAGGAGGGCGTATGTTGAAAAAGAGTAGCAATCCATCCGGGGTATTGACCTTCAGGCGAGGGACGACACGCGACGGGGCGCGCGGAGTCGGAACCGTGTTTAGCCCGGCATTTCTGGTCTTGTCCGTATTGGGCCTGGTGCTCGTGTTTGGGGCGGGCTGCGCGTCATTGCGTAGCGCGCATGAAAAGCATCGATTAAGTGACGCCCGCCAGATCGTGTCGGCGCGTTACATGATGATGGCGCAGCATCCGGAGCAGCGGATCCCTTCGCTTTCCGATATAGTGGCGGATCACGCCTTGCTGGACGCGGAGCGTGTTGCACCGTTCGAGATCACTGCGGCATGGAACGATCCGGAGGCGGATGAGGAGATTGTGTTGCGTCAGGTAGAGCCTTCCGGCGGACGTTCCGTGGTGGCTCAAGCAAACGGTCGCGCGTTCGTCTTGGAGGATGACGCCGCGCCCGCCCGTTGAATCGGGGTGTCGGGGTGCGTGCGTTTCTTAATGATCGGATAAAACAAGCCGATCCCGAACAGGAGCAGTAGAGGCAACACGCCGGGCAGGAGTCGCATTCCCGCCGTATCGCCGAGCACCACCGGTCCGCGTGCGGGGTACCCCAGCCGGATGGCCACGAGATAGCCGATGCCCCACGCGCCGACGGCGCCGAGGATTTGCAGGAACAGGGCCAGAAAAGCCGGGCGCTGCGCGTATTCGGCGTCATCGTCGCGCGCGCCGAAGTGCGGGACCATAACCCGAGCGAACAGGCGATACAGCACGGCGCCGAACACCAGCAGAAAGAATACGTTGTTCAGCGCGGCGATGGTCGCGATATAGGAAAACGGGTACGCGCGCAGGAAATCCGCGCCCAACGCGATGCACGTCGCCGCTACCAGGGCGCCCGGCAGGCTGATTACAAGGAAGTACAGTGCGGCGGACCAAGGCACGCGCGCGGGCGCGTCCGGGGTCGATTCCGCAGGCGGTCGCACGATCCATAGCGTGCGCGCGCTCCAGGCCCACGCCATCATGCCGAGCCCGTGATATAGCGGCAGGGCGCCACGCAAGCCGCCCATCCAGTCGCTCAGCACCGTGGCCGCGCCGATGGCGAGCACAGCGGGAGCGCCCCACAAGACGCCCAAGAGCGGGATCAACGCCACCCACGGTTCGAAAGGCACGTGATACGGGATGTAATGGATCAGCAGAAAGGGCACACGCACGAGGAACAGCAACCCGAACGCCGCAGCAAACCAGAGAGCCGAACGCGAGCCCGAACGGAGCCGGGCCATCATCTGTGATATGTCTTCAATCTTCACACGCGATGGGCAGTGTATCGGAAATAATCTGCTGTACAAGCCTGCGCGCGTTTTGTTTACTACGCGGGTTATGCCCAGTGTGGCGAGCCCGCAGTTTCTTGTCTTGTACAGGCTCGACGCCGATTTTCAATCGGCTTTGCTCTGATTGACCAGGGGAACTACGGAATGAGGGGAGGCGTACTGAATTGAATCATTTCGCAAGGAATGAATAACTCGGGACACCGGTAAAAAATACGATTTCAGGAAGATCAATGACCCAGAACCGGACAACAATCAAAGATATCGCCAGGGAATGCGGGGTTTCCCTGAGCACGGTGTCGCTTGTGTTAAACGATAATCCGCGTATCGGCGAAAAGACGCGGCAAAAGGTACAGGAGGCGGTGCGCCGTCATTCCTATCAGCCGAACCATCAGGCGCGCGGATTGGCCTCGAAATCCAGCCGTATCATGAGCGTTGTCGTTCCGAACCTGAGCCATGTGTTTTCCGACGTGTATTTCGGCGAGATCCTTAACGGCGTGCACGAACGTGCCTCGGAATCCGATTATAAGCTGCTGATCGATGTGGCGAACGAGAAGTTCCTGGCCAACCAGGATTATGTCAATATCATCCGCGCCCGGCGCGCGGACGGGATGTTGTTCGTGGCTTCCTCCATTCACGATAATTATCTGCGCGACGTGGAGCAGGCGCAATTGCCCGTCATGCTGGTGAATCATTATTATCCGAACAGCAAGCTGAGTTACGTGACGGTCGATTACCGGCAGTCGGCGCAGCGGGCGGCGGAGCATCTCCTTTCGCTCGGCCATAAACGCATTGGGCTCATTGCCGGAACCAACACCTATACCGGTTTGGATTTCCGGGACGCGTTTCTTACGTATTGCCGGCAGAAAGGACTTACCGAACAGGATCTTCCCTGGGTCGAAGGCGGTCCGTACTGGAGCCAGGAAGATGGATTCGCCGCCGCCGGCAAATTGCTTGAGCAGTATCCGGGACTGACGGCTATCATGGCCGCCAACGATCGGATGGCGATGGGCGCCATCAGTTGCGCCGCGGGCCGGGGATTGCGCGTTCCGCAAGACCTGTCGGTCATGGGGGTCGATGATATTCCTTCCGCGCCTTTCACGTCTCCCGCACTGACCACGATCAAGCACGATCTCTCCGAGGTGGGCCGCCGTTCGTTTGATCGCTTGCTGGCGATATTCAAGAAAGAAGCGGATTCCCATCAGGAAGTACTGCCCGTCGAGCTGGTGGTGAGGGAGTCGACCGGTCCCGCCCCGCAGCAGGCATGAACGCCGCGCGTACGGCCCGCCTGCTTATTGACGGGTACAGCCTGTTGCATCGCGACCCGGACCTGAAGCCGTATCTGAACCGGAACCTCGCCTTGGCCCGCCAACTCTTGGTCCGCAAAGCGGAACGGGCAGCCGATCTGTTCGACCGCGAAACAACCATTGTTTTCGATGGGCGCGGTGGGACCGGTCTGGCGGAGGGCGCCGGTACGGACGTCGCTATTGTCTTTGCTCCGCCGCAGTTTACCGCCGATACGGTGATTGAGCGGCTGGTTCACGCTGATCCGGCGCCGGAACGCATTCTGGTCGTGACGTCCGACCGGCTGGAACGACAGACCGTGGAAGCTGCGGGCGCGGAAAGCATGTCCTGCGGTGACTTTCTCGATCTTGTCGGCTCGCGCGCAGAATCATTCAAGCGGCCGCGCAAAAGAGACGGCGACAAAAGCGCGACGCTCGGCGATTACTTTCCGGAATAAGAAGATAGGACGACCGATTCCCCGCTTCTCCAATTTCCCCCGCTGTGGACTGGTCAAACGCGATTTCCCGGAATAGAGTGGCGATCGATTATGGAGCCTATGGTTGAAATCAAAGCGTTGTCCGCTCACGCAGGTGCGGCTGTGACATTGCAGGGCTGGCTTTACGGAAAGCGGTCCGGCGGGAAGGTGGCGTTTCTCCTCGTACGCGACGGCACCGGTCTGTGCCAATGCGTAGTCGAGGCGGAGGCTGCGGACGCGTTCGCACGGGCGAACGAACTCGCCCAGGAATCCTCCTTGCAGGTAACGGGCACCGTGCGTAAGGATGAACGTGCGCCCGGCGGCTATGAGTTGCTTGTAACGGCCGTGCGCCCCATCCAGATAGCGAAAGATTATCCGATCACGCGCAAGGCGCACGGGGTGGATTTTCTGATGAATCATCGGCATCTCTGGTTCCGTACGCCGCGACAGACGGCCATCCTTCGGGTACGACATCGCTTGATTCGCTCGATGCGCGCGTTCTTTGATGATCGCGGGTTTACGCTGGTCGATACCCCCATTCTCTCGCCGGGGGCGGCGGAGGGAGCGGGCACCTTGTTCCCGGTCGATTTCTTTGATGAACAGGTGTACCTCGCGCAGACCGGCCAGCTCTATCTGGAAGCGGCGGCGATGGCGTTGGGCAAGGTCTACTGTTTCGGCCCCACGTTTCGGGCGGAGAAATCCAAGACCCGCAGGCATCTGGCCGAGTTCTGGATGATCGAGCCGGAGATCGCGTTTGCCGAATTACCGGATCTGGCCGAACTTGCGGAAGCGTTTATTACTCATTTGGTAGGCGACATACTGACCCATTGCCGCGCGGAATTGGAGACGCTCGAGCGGGACATGGCCCCGCTGGAACGGATCGCTCCTCCTTTTCCCCGGCTCACATACAGCGAGGCCGTGGACCTGTTGCACAGCGGCGAGGTGCATGAACGGTTGCTGTCCGAACTGGAACGGGATCGCGCATGTCTGAAACAGTGGCAGGCGGATCTGGGCCGCGCGGAAGAAGAGCGGGCTGCGGCGAAGAAGGGCTGGCGGCAGGACAAGTTGGATCGGCAAATCCTGGAGTTGCGCGAGAATATCCGTGAGTTGGACGTCGATTTGCGAAATCGCCCCGGACATATAGAGAACGCACGCCATTTCGCGTGGGGCAACGATCTGGGCGGTGACGAGGAAACGATTCTTTCACGCCATTTTGACAAACCCGTGATCATTACGGAATATCCCAAGGACGTGAAAGCCTTCTATATGAAGCCCAAGCCGGACGATCCGCGCGTCGTATTGAACCTGGACGTGATTGCGCCGGAAGGGTACGGCGAGATCATCGGCGGCAGCCAGCGCGAGGATGATTTCGATGCGCTGATCGCGCGCATGGAACAGGAGCAAATGGATCGTGCTCCGTACGAGTGGTATCTCGATCTACGTCGCTACGGCAGCGTGCCGCACGGCGGTTTCGGGCTTGGCGTGGAACGCACGGTCGCCTGGATCTGCGGCTTGCGGCATATCCGCGAGACGATCCCGTTCCCGCGCATGATGGGGAGAATGACGCCATGAACGACATCCGGACACGTCCGCGCATCGGTGTGCTGGGGCCAAACCAATGTTCGGAGGACGAAGCCCGGCTCGGCTTCGAGGTCGGCGCGGAAATTGCGCGACGCGGCGCCGTGCTACTGTGCGGCGGACTGGGCGGCATGATGGAGGCGGCGGCGCAGGGCGCCAAGTCCGAGGACGGACTGACCGTCGGTATCCTGCCCGGCGAGACCGACGAGCCGGCCAATCCGTATATCGATCTTGCGCTGCCCATGGGAGTCGGCGCCGTACGCAATTTCCTGCTTGTCCGCGCTTGTCATGCGGTAATTGCCGTACACGGCGCGTACGGCACGCTCTCGGAAATCGCAGCGGCGTTGCGCTTGAAGGTGCGGGTGGTCGGCCTGCATACGTGGTCGGTCGTTCGAGAGGGGCAACCCGATCCGGGCATTCTGGTGGCGCAATCTGCGGAACAGGCGGTGGACATGGCACTGCGGGGGGACGGGCCTTGATCCCCCGGTCGCCGGTCCCATAACAGCACGGAAACAGGGAGAGTTAATGAGCAAGACAGATACATGGAATATGGGGCGGTTGATGGAACTGGCCACGGGCTACTGGAAATCCGCCGTGCTGTCGGCGGGTGTTGAGCTCGGTGTATTTGACGCGCTTTCCGACGGCGCATTATCCGTCGCGGATTTGGCGAATAGATGCAGCGCGACGCCACGCCATCTTGCGGAGGTCCTGGACGCCCTGACGGCGCTAGGCTTGTTGGAGAAGCGGGACGCGACCTATGCGCTGGCGCCCGATGCGGACGAGTTGCTCAACCGGAACAGCGCCACCTGCATGCTGGACGCCTTGCGGTTTAATATGGACTTGTACCCGTTATGGGGGCGCTTGGCGGATTGCGCCCGGAAAGGCGAACCGGCCATTCCGGTGGGCGCGCATCTCGGCGCCGATCCCGCTCGTACACGTAGGTTTGCGCTCGGTATGCATAGTCGCGCGCTCGGCATGGCGCGCGCCGTGTTGCCCGCCATTGATCCTGGAGACGCGAATACGCTGCTCGATATCGCCGCCGGGCCCGGTACCTTCAGCCGGTTATTGGCCGAACAGCATCCGACACTTCACGTGACCCAATTCGAGTTGCCCGCCGTGCAGGAAGTGGCGCGTGAACTCACCGCCGAAAGTTCGGCGTCGGGCCGCATCCATTTTCATCCCGGCGATTATCATACAGATGAGTTGCCGCGCGGATTCGATCGGGCGTTGTTATGCGGCGCAGTTCATCAGGAGCATGACGAATTCGCTCAGTCTCTTTTCGAACGTATCCGGGCGTCGCTTAACCCTGGGGGACGACTGTTGGTGGTGGATATGATGCTCGAACCGGACCGGTCCGGTCCGCTTTTTTCGAATTTGTTTTCGATCAATATGATGCTGACCAGTCCGAACGGGCGCGTCCATACTGCGTCGGGACTGGAGTCGCTGCTTAAGAAGGCGGGTTTTGAATCGGTCACCCTGACGCGTCCCCCGCACTCACCCTACTGGTTGTTGGAAGCGTGTTGATTGAAGACGGCAGAGATCAGTCCGCGATTTCGTTTCCAGTTCGCAGCTCTTGGGTTTGCGATGGTTTTGTGCTGTGCGCAAGCGCCGGGTGCGCACGCGGAAGAAGAGGCCGGGCGAACCGGAAGACCGTCGCGCCCGGTGTTTGTGCAGCTCGGTTATACGCCGTCCGAAATATTTCGCGCTGATTTCCGGGATGAACCCGGACGAGTTACGGTGCAGCATCATGATGTGAGCGGGACGGTGATGTTTCTTCTGCCGAACCGGGGCCGCTTCAATGTTACCCTTTCGCGGGATCGCCATGTGTATCGGTTCCGCAACAACCCGTTGCTGGAAGGCAGCTTGGAAGACGTTCGCGAAACGCGTGCCGGCGTAGCCTATATGGGGCCGCTGAGCGGGGATTGGTCGGCCTTTGCCATGGGCGGTGTGCGCTGGGCCGTGGAGCAGGGGGCATCGCGATCTGATGCGATGCTCGCCAACGGGATGGTGTCGGTGCAGCGTCCATGGCTCGAGAATGTCCGGCTCGGTGTCGGGGTTTTGGCCTCCGGGCGTTTGGAAAGAAGTCCATTTGTGGTGCCGACCGTCTCCATCGAATGGGACATTACGGAGCGTTGGACTTTGCGCACGCTGCGCGGATTGCATTTGTTGTATCAACTGGACGAAGCCGGGCATTGGGTGGCCAGCCTGAATAGCGAGTACCATTCCCGCGATATCCGGATGCGGGAGGACGGCATCGCACCCGACGGCGTGTTCCGAAGCCGACTGATCGTTTCAACGCTCGCCCTCATGTACCGGCCGAATCCCGGTGTCCGCATCGGGGCCGAGTTGGGAGTTGTACCCTGGCGCAGAATCACCATCAGAGACGGCGACGACGAAACCGTATTCCGATCCAAAGTCGATGTCGGCCCGTCGGCGGCCTTCACCGCCAACATGACATTCTGATCAAACGTTTTTTCACTAGGGAATATTGACATTTCGTAGTTATCGGCTATGCTCTTGGGCTTGTGTTTGGAGGTGACGTAATGGCGTACCGTTCCCGCAGAGAGTCCGACGAGGCTTGGATGAAGAACTCGCTCTTGTTCCGCGAGTGGGACAGGATGAAGCAGGAGATTCTTGATCACAAGTGGTACGAAAGCGAAAGAGCCGGTTACGATATCGGTTGGGATCGCGCGTCCGTGGATTGGCTTGTGCGGCACGGACGAAAACGCCCGTCCGGCAAACAATAACCGCGCCTGTTTTGCTGTGTGTCGTTTTTGACGCCCGGCGGCCTTCGGTGCCGTCTTTTCAGGGATTCCCATTTGCGGTTCGTTGCGTTACCGTAAGGTTATGTCTTCCCGTCGCATCAGCAAGAAGGACAAGGTTCGCTGGCAAGTGGAGCGCGAGCGGTTTCAACTTGAACAGCATCGTCCGCCCGCTCCGTACCGCGTATTTACTCCCGAACAGGTCTTGCCCGGTGTGCTGCGCAAAATCGGATTGGAACAACCGTTATGGGAACGAATCCTGGCGCGCGATTGGGAAACGCTGGTAGGCGCGCAGGTGGCGCGTCATTCGCGACCGGGCCGGATTCAGAACAAGATTCTCTACGTCTTTGTGGCCAATTCCGTGTGGCTGGTCGAATTGCGACGATTCGCGGAGCAGGCGATGCTGCAGAACCTGCAAGCCCGATTCGGCCGCGAGCGCATCAAGGGCATCCGCCTGCAATTGGATCCGGAGGGAGAAGTAAGAAGTAGGAAGTGAAAAGTAAGAAGTGAGAAGTCAGAGGTCAGAAGTCGGAAGTCAGCTACAGCCCTTCTTAAACTCACGCCTTCTTTATACTTCTTACTTACTACTTCTCACTTCTCACTTCTCACTTCTTACTTCTTACTGAATACTTCCAGCGGCCGATGCGGGTCGCCGGCCAGATGCAGCGTCTGGGTTGGGAACGCGAAGTCGATGCCGGCTTCGTTGAAGCGTCGCAATATCTCTTTGAGGATGCGTTCGTTCAATGCGTTATAAGCCCACCAATCGGCGGGATGATACCAGAAGATCGCAAAGATATTGAGCGAGTCACTTTTCATGTCGTTAAAGACCACCCGCGGCGGAAAATCCGGGTGCATGCCCTCGTGGTCTTTCAGGATATCCTTCACGATCCCCACCGCCTCGTCCACTTTCGCAGGCGGGGTATCGTAGGTAATTGAAATCTCCAGGATGCGGCGGATATGCGGGCGTTTCGACACGTTCTCAATGGTCTTGTTCGCCAGCTCGCCGTTTGGAATGGTCACCACGTGTCCGATCAATGTGCGTACGCGCGTTGAACGGAACCCGACCTGTTCCACCACCCCGTCGACGCCGTCGACGGTGATGCGTTCGCCCAGCTCGAACGGTTTGTCGGCGAAGATCACCAGCGAGCCGAAGAAATTCTTAACGGTGTCCTGGGCGGCGAGGGCGAAGGCCAGGCCGCCGACACCGAGCGCCGCGAGCAGAGAGGTTAATTCCCGGCCGCTTAATGTGGTGGCCAGTTGCAAGGCCACCAGCACGGCGATGGTGATCCGCAGGCTCGTCCGTACGAGCGGTACGAGCATGTTGTCCAACTTGCTTTCCGTGCGTTCGGCCGCTCGTTCAAGCCAATACGTAACCACGTCCACAAGGCGATACGCCACATAGCCGATGCTGAGCACGATCAACACGTTGACCACAGCCGTGGACATGCCGGCGATCGTCTCGCTCATGGACAGAAAAGCCAGGCCGATACGGACCGCGAATACCAAAGCAATCAGTACGGTCGGCTTGGCCAGGGCCTCGAGCACCACGGCGACGAAAGGACGTCCTTGCTCCTTGAACCGGCCGGCCGCACGTTCCATCGCAAAACGTCCGATCTTGCCGATGATCAGTCCGATCAGGATCGCGATAAAAAGGCATAGCACCCGCCATAATTCGTTGCCGGCAATGGTGTAGCTTGTGAGTAAGTTCCAGTTGATATCCATGGTGCTCCTTCTATATCAGGAGCCGGTATCTTAGCGGGCAGCCGTTTCCCGTCAATGGATTATATGCGTCCCCTGCGCCCGGTTACGGCGGGCCGGCGATGAATCCCGTGCTTGCGATTCCCCTTCGCTTTCGGCACTCTGTACGGCATGAAAGCGACGGATCTCAGAGGTATCCTCGGTTATATTGCGCGGTTCAGAGACCGGGTGTTTGTGCTGAACATCGATAGCGCCGTGCTGGTTGCGGATAATTTCCGGAACCTGTTGTTGGACATTTCCGTGTTGCGCAGCCTGAACATCAAGGTGGTCATCGTGCACGGGGCCAGCCGCCGGATTGAAACGTTGTCGGAAGACCTGCGAGTACCCGCCACGGATCTGGACGGGATGGGGGTGACGGACACGCCCACACTTGAATTGGCGGTCCTTGCCGCAAACCGGTTTGCGCACGATATCCTCGAGGGGTTGGCCGAAACCGATGTGCGGGCCGCCGTGACGAACGCGATCGTTGCGCATCCCGCCGGTATACGCGGAGGCCGGGACCACGAACGGACGGGCAAAGTGGAGCGGGTGGATACGTCGTTCCTCTCGGCGTTGTTGCAGGAGGGGATCGTTCCGATTATCCCGCCGCTCGGGTTTGACGGGAACGGGCAGACGTTTCGCGTGAATTCCGATCAGGCGGCGCGAGCGGTGGCGGAGTCGTTGAAGGCGGCGAAACTGATGTTTGTCGGCACGAGCAACGGAGTGCCGGACGGCGGGAAATTGAGCGCTCAGTTTTCCGTGGCCGAGGCGGAGACCTATTTGCGCTCGCACGGCGCTGAGTTGGGCGCGGTGATGCGGTCGAAGTTGGAACACGGGGTGCGCGCCTGCAAGAACGGCGTGCAGCGGGCGCATATGATCGACGGCCTGCAGGACGAGGCGCTGCTGGGGGAGGTGTTCTCTAACGAAGGGGTCGGCACGATGATTTACGCCAATGAGTATCAGGCGATTCGTGCGGCGCGAAAGAGGGATGTCGGCGCGATTGTGAGCCTCATTCGGGACGCCGTGGCGGCGGAGGAATTGGCGCCGCGCACGCGGCGGGAGGTGACCGACGCGCTCAGCAATTTTTATGTGTTCGAGATCGATCGAAACGTGGTCGGCTGCGTCGGGTTACGCCTATACGCCGCGGAGGAGGCGGCCGAGTTGCAATGTCTGTTCGTTTCCGAGGCGCACGCGAATCAGGGGATTGGACGAAAATTGATGTTGTTCGCCTGTGAACGCGCCCGGGATCTCGGTTGTAAGCGCTTGTTCGCGTTGTCCACGCAGGCCTTCAATTATTTCCAGCAAAAAGGCGGGTTCAAAGAGGGCGCGGTATCGACATTGCCGCCCGAACGCCAAAAGGCCTATGAGGCCGCCGGGCGCAAGTCGCGCGTCCTGATCCGTGAGCTGGAGTGAGGCATACCGTGAAACAGGTCAGCCAAAGCTATAAGACCGGCGCCATTCGCCTTCAGCAGGTCGCGCCGCCATCCTTGAAGGACGGCGGCGTGCTGGTCCGCACGGCGTATAGCCTGATCTCTTCGGGGACGGAAGGCATGAAGGTGCGCGAAGGGAAAATGTCCCTGCTCGAAAAGGCCAAGGCGCGCCCGGACCAGGTCAAGAAGGTTGTTCAAACCGCCCAGCAACAGGGCGTCAAAGCCGCTTACGATAAGGTGCGTAACAAGCTGGACGCGTTATCGCCCTTGGGCTATTCGCTTTCGGGCGTGGTAACGGCCGTAGGCGCGGAGGCCGCAGAGTTCAGCGTGGGCCAACGCGTGGCGTGTGCGGGCGCGGAATATGCGCATCATGCGGAAGAGAATTACGTGCCGCGCAACCTGGTCGTGCCCGTGCCCGACGGCGTGTCCATGGAACATGCGGCGTTTACCACGGTCGGCGCGATCGCCCTGCAGGGATATCGCCAATCCGGGATGCAACTGGGCGAGACCGCGTGCGTTATCGGCTTGGGGCTGATCGGTCAACTCCTTACCCAGTTGTTGTGCGCGGCCGGTGTCCGCGTGATCGGCGTCGATTTGTCAGAGCGCCGATGTGCGCTGGCCCGGGACTGGGGCGCCGTCGCCGTGCATAAACCCGACGACGCGGCCTTGCTTTCTTCCATACGCGCGTTGACGGACGCGCAGGGCGCCGACGTCATATTCATCACCGCCGGTGGCAAGACCGCCGGGCCGGTTGAGCTTGCCGTGCGTGCGGCGCGCGATCGTGCGCGCGTCGTTGACATCGGCAAGACCCTGCTGGACCTGCCTTGGAACGACTATTATATGAAGGAAATGGACGTCCGCTTTTCGCGTTCGTACGGGCCGGGCCGATACGATCCGAATTACGAAGAGCGCGGCGTGGATTATCCCATCGGATACGTGCGCTGGACCGAACGCCGCAACATGGCGGCTTTTCTGGATCTGGTCGCCGCCGGAAAGATCAGCCTGGACCCGATCATTTCCGCGCGGTACGCCTTTGACGAAGCCGAACAGGCGTATCAACGTCTTGCGGAAGGCGGCGACGATCTGCTCGGCATCCTGTTCGAGTATCCCGCCGGGAAGACAGCGTCGCCGGAACCGGCGTCGAAGCCGTCCATCGAGATCGCCGAGAACGCGCGTGCGCCCGGGGCCGTGACGGGCCCGGTACGTTTGGGAGTTGTCGGGGCGGGAAACTACGCGTGCAGCATGTTGTTGCCGCATCTGGCCAAAGACCGCCGTGTGGCGCTGAAGTCCGTAGCTACGTCGCGCGGATTGACGGCGGCGGATGCCGCCCGGAAGTTTGGTTTTGCGCGGCATGGCACGGATTATCGGGAGCTGCTCAACGATCCCGAGATCGACGCGGTGCTCATTGCCACGCGACACGCTGCGCACGCGACCATGACGGCGGAAGCCTTGCGCGCGGGCAAGGCGGTGTTCGTTGAAAAACCGTTGGCCCTCGATCGCGCGGGCGTGGAATCCGTCCGTAAAGCGGTGGTCGAGAGCGGAAACGACCGTTTGCAGGTCGGGTTCAATCGTCGCTTCGCTCCGCTGGTGGCGGATTTGAAAGAGCCGTTTGCGGGTCGGCGCGCTCCGTTGGTTATGAATTATCGCGTGCATGCCGGGGCCGTGGACGCGGGTTCCTGGTACGCCGACCCGGGCGAGGGATCGCGTTTTGAAGGCGAGGCCGGGCATTTCATTGACCTGTTCAACGCGGTATGCGGTAGCCGACCGCTCACCGTGCAGGCGCGTTCGATTCGGCCCGATCAACCCGTGCGTGACGACCTGGAAAACATCGGCGTGCTCATCACGTACGAGGACGGGTCGCTCGGCAATCTGCTGTACTTGACACAGGGCGGAGGCAAACTGCCCAAAGAGCTGCTGGAAGTGCACGGCACGGGCCAGTCGGTGGTGTTGAACAATTTCGAAGACGTACGCGTCTATTCGGCGACGCAAAAGCGTCGTGTACGCGGGGGCGCCGTGAATAAAGGACAGCGCGAGGAATTGGACGCCTTCATCAAGGCCTTGCAATCGGGCGCAGCAATGCCGATCGCCATGGACGCGCTGATAGATACCACGCTTGCCACGCTTGGGGTGTCCGATTCGTTGCGCGGGGCGCAGCCCGTGACACTGAGCGAGTACTGGTGCGCGGAATGATGGTGCGCGCCGGGCCGACAACGGGTTGGGGCGCCGTCTGAGGGGATTCCTGAATGGAAAGCATGAGTCATTCATTGGTTTGGTATTGGAATCGACTGCGCGCGATGTCGCCCGCGGAGCTGTACATGCGCGGCGCGCATGCGACGCGCAAGTGGCGTTGGGCGCGTTGCAAGGAATGGACTAACCCCGCGCCCGTGGTTGAGTCTCGCGACCCTTGGTCATTGCATGATCCGCCCGCGCTGGAGCCCGCCGTAAAAGAAGCCCTGTGCGTAGAAGCCGAGCGCACGTTACGCGGCGAATACTGTATGTTAAACATCGAGTTCAATGAGCCGGCGCTCGACTGGCATCTCGATCCGCAAACGGGTGCGCGCGCGCCGACAACCTACGCGCTGGACATCAACTATCGCGACCCGGCCTTGGTCGGCAACGTAAAGAACATCTGGGAAAAGAACCGACATCATCACGTTTCCGTGCTGGCCGCCGCGCATGCGGTCACCGGAGATGCGCGCTACGCCGAAGCGGTCGAACGGCAATTGACCTCCTGGGTGCAGGCGAATCCTTTCCTGCGCGGCGTCAATTGGACGAGCGCGCTTGAACTGGGCATTCGCCTGATTGCCTGGGTTTGGACCGAGCGGCTGTTGCGCGGCGCGCCGCAACACGACGCGCTCTTCGGCGAGCGGGGGACGATGTGGCCCGCCATCTACCGGCACCAATGGCTGATTCGCCGCTATTACGCTCATGGTTCGTCCGCGAACAATCATCTGATCGGCGAAATGGCCGGCTTGTTCATGGCGTCGACCATATGGCCGTATTACGACGAGTCCGCGGAATGGGAAACCTTTTCCCGCGAGAAACTTGAACTTGAAGTGATTCGTCAGACGTTCGATGACGGACTGAACCGTGAACAGGCTTTTGCCTACCACCTGTTTTCGCTCGATTTCTTTCTGCTGGCCATGGCGGAAGCGGACCGGATGGAGCGGCCCTTTTCAACGGCGTACAAGGAGGCGACGGCGAAGATGATCCGCGCCGCCTCGCTGCTGTCCGATGCGCGGGGTCATCTGCCGCGCTACGGCGATGGCGATGAAGGCAAGGCGCTGGATCTGGGCGGGGCCCGATCCGCGCTGGATTGTCCGACTTGGGAAGCGCACCGCATCCCTGCGGCTCCCGACGAGACCGAGCGGGATTTCTACGATGCCGGACTCTTTCTATGGGTCGCCGCGCGCGGCACGGACCGGGAACGGTTCTGCCTGGCGGATGCCGGACCCTTGGGTTACCTGTCCCTTGCGGCGCACGGGCATGCGGACGCATTGTCGTTTGTCTTGAATCTCGGCGGACGACGGATCCTCGTCGATCCGGGCACGGGCTCGTATCATGCGGATCCGGCGGCGCGCGCCTATTATCGCAGCACGCGCGCGCATAACACGGTCACCGTTGACGCGCTCGACCAATCCGAGCCGGGCGGTGTGTTTCTGTGGACCCGCCATGCGAGAACGCGCGTACTGCAATGGGGCGGCGGGCGGCTGGTGGCGGAGCACGACGGCTATCGGCGGCTTGCCGATCCGGTGACGCATCGCCGGCAACTGATATGGCGGGACGATCGGTTAACCGTGATCGACGAGCTTGAGGCGAAGGGCGAGCACGACTACGAGTTCCGGTTGCATTTTGCGCCCGACTGTCGCCTCACGGAAGAGGCGGATGCGACGATTGTCGAGTGGGACGGCGGGCGTTTACATGTTTCGCGAGCGCCGAATCTGGCGTATGCTGTGGTTTGTGGCGGAGATGAAGCCGGCTGGTATTCGCCGGGTTTCAATGTGAGCGTAAAGGCGCCGACATTGATCGGCGCCATACAAGGGACGGGGCCGGTACGGTTCGAGCACGAAATACGATTCGAGTAGAGGGGTGGGAAAGGGGCGATATGAGTACGAGAAGTAAAATGCGATGGTTGGTTGTTGCGGTGCTGTTGCTGGTCTGGAGCGGCGCACAGGCCGAGACGTTGGATCTGTATTTCCTGCGGCACGCGCAAACCATGGCGAACGTTACGCGCACGTATACGGAAGAGAATCAGCAGACCTTCTCGCGGTGGGGCCGGGATCAGGTCGAGGCCGTTCCCGAAAAGCTGGCGGGCATAGAGTTTGACGTCGTAATTGTCAGTCCGGCTTGGCGCACGCAACACACCATTCTTCCCGTACTGCAGGAGCGCGGAATCCAGGCGGAGATCTGGCCGGAAATCTACGAATGCTGTTGGGACCGCGAAACCGAGGAGGACGAACCCGCCCTTGTGCAAGGGGAACGCATCGTGATCGAAGAGGATTTGCAAGACCATTTCCAGTTTCGCGACGATGAGTCGGTGTACATGTATGACGTGGACACGCCTGCGCGCGGCGAGTTGATGGTCGAACGTGCTGTGGATTTGGTTCGCACGCGTTTCAGCGGGACGGACAAGACGATATTGCTCGTATCGCATTATCATACCGGAGCGCGCATACTCACCGCGCTTCTGGACGAGCCGCCGGATCGACCGATTCGACCGGCCAATGCGCGTCTGACCCATTTGCAACAGGACCCGGACGGACGGTTTCGACTGTTGCGGTTGAACGATCAGACGGTGGAATGAACGCGGGATGAACGAAGAAGGCGAAACCGGGGCGGTTCAGAACGAGGCGCAGGCGGACGGTCCGACCCTGCCGGTTTTGACGCCCATTGAGGCGCGCGTGCTGGGGTGCCTGTTCGAAAAGGCCGTAACCACGCCGGAATACTATCCGCTCACGCTCAATGCGCTGACCAACGCGTGTAACCAGAAATCCAATCGTGATCCGGTGATGACGCTCTCGTCGGAAGCCGTTGAACAGGCGCTGGGCGGGTTGCGGCATACACATCGACTTGCGGCGTTGGTGCATACGGCGGGCAGTCGTACCGAGAAATTCAAGCACACGCTTGGCGCCCGTTTCGCCGTGGACAACCGGCAGGCGGCGGTCTTGTGCGAGTTGTTGTTGCGGGGACCTGAAACCGTCGGAGAACTGCGTACGCGCGCGTCGCGATTACATCCCTTTGAGCGGCTGGACGAAGTGCAACAGGCGCTGAACGAATTGGCGGCCTATGCGGACGGGCCGTTGGTCGTATCGCTTGCACGAGAGCCGGGCCGGCGCGAGGTGCGCTGGATGCATCGGCTGTGCGGGACTCCGGAATCAAGCGCGGTTGAGACAACGGTGTCGACGCCGGCGGAAGCGGACGATCAATCGGAGGAGGTGCGCAGGTTGCGCGCTGACCTTGACGCGTTGCGCGCCGAACACGATGCGCTCAAAGCCGCCTTCAACGAATTGAAGCAGCAATTCGAATAGTTTCAACTTCGCGTGTGACGGAATTGGACAAATCAATTTGTTGAGTTATCTTCCCGCACTCCTCCGTCTTTCACACGCGAAAGATGGTAATGCATGAATCAAATGAGCGGGGGTGTAGTGTATGAATTTGTTCGACCTGTATTGGCCGGAATTGCTGAATGGCTTTATCGGCGCGTTTCTCTTTTTTGTGGTTCTTTGGATCATTCAAGTGGTCCGACGCGACGCCGGTGTGGTGGATATCGGTTGGACGGCGGGGGTGGGCGCCATGGCGGTCTATCTGGCCGTCATCGGCGATGGCTGGCTGCCCCGACGCGTATTGCTGGGGGCCATGGGCGGGATATGGGCTGCGCGTCTGGTTTGGTACATACTCACCGATCGCATCCTGACAGAGGAAGAGGACAGCCGTTATCAGCGGCTGCGCGCGATGTGGGGAACACGCGCGCATGCGTGGTTTTTCGTGTTCTTCACGTCACAGTCGCTTTTAGTCGTCCTGTTCGCTATTCCCTTCTTGCCCGGAGCAAACAAGGTTTCCGGGTTTTCGGTGTTTGACGCATTGGCGGTTGGCATCTGGTTGCTCGCCATGGGCGGCGAATGGTTGGCCGATGCGCAACTGGCGCGTTTCCGTGCGAACCCGGCGAACAAGGGCAAGGTGTGTCAGGTGGGTTTATGGAACTGGTCGCGGCATCCGAACTATTTTTTTGAATGGCTCCACTGGTTTGCCTATGTCGCTCTGGCCGTCGGCGCGCCCGGGTTCTGGTGGTCCTTGATTGGGCCGGTTGCCATGTACGTGTTTTTGATGAAAATTACAGGTATCCCGCACGTCGAACGCGAGGCCGTCGCCAAGCGCGGTGAGGCGTATCGCGAGTATCAGCGGACGACCAGCCGGCTATTTCCTCTCCCAAAACGGGGGAACCATTCATGATCGATCTCATTCAACTTGCCGAACGCGGCGTTCTCCCCGATGCCGCCGTCCGCATGGGTATTCGCCGGCTCCTGCGCGCGCGGCTCGCGCAGGAAACGAAACCGACACGTGCGGCGCAGTTGGATGCGCTGTACGACTTCATTGCCATGCTGCGCGCCGCGCCGGTGGCCGTCGCCACCGATACGGCCAACGAACAACATTATGAGGTGCCGGCGGACCTGTTCCGGACCTTCATGGGGCCGTATCTCAAATACAGTGCGGGCTATTGGCCGAACGGCGTCGATACGCTGGCCGCCGCCGAAAAGGCGATGCTGGAATATACGTGTGAACACGCCGGGCTGGCCGACGGCATGGATATCCTGGAATTGGGTTGCGGATGGGGCTCGCTTTCGCTCTGGATGGCCGAGCGTTATCCCAACGCGCGGATCACGGCAGTTTCCAATTCCTCGACGCAAAAAGACTATATCAACGCGCGCGGCGCCAGGAATCTGACGGTTCAAAGGGCCGATATGAACCACTTCGACAGCGATCGCCAATTCGATCGCGTGGTCTCCGTCGAAATGTTCGAGCACATGCGTAACTGGCCTGAACTATTACGCCGGATCCACGGCTGGCTGAAAGATGATGGACGCTGTTTCATCCATATCTTTACCCATCGTGAACTGGCCTATCTCTTCCATGCGTCGGGTCGCTCGAATTGGATGGCCGAACATTTTTTCAAGGAAGGAATGATGCCGTCCGAACACCTGCTTTTCATGTTGCACGATCATCTGGTCGTTGAACGGCATTGGCGTATCAACGGCGTGCATTACGGGCGGACGTTGCGCGCCTGGCTTCGACAATTCGACGCCGCCCGCGATAAAGCCATCGAAGTGCTCGCCCGTGATCACGGTCCCGAAGGCGCGCAACGGCAATTCATGCGTTGGCGCATCTTTTTCATGGCGTGCGAAGAACTGTTCAATTTCAAAGGAGGCAACGAGTGGTACGTATCGCATTATCTTTTAAACAAACGCTGACCGGCGTGATCATCATAGGAGCGCTTATGACCTGGGGATGCACCACACAACCGAAATCGGGCGTCATCGACCTGGAAGAATATCGACGGGCGCTGGCGGCGACCGACGACATCGCGTTGATTGAGCCGGACAGCGCATTGGAGGCGGAGGCGCTGCAGCGGTTCGAAGATTTCTATGCCGTCTATTCCGAAGAAGTGATCCGCGAGGGGATTCGCGATTTGTATGCGGACGACGCCTGGTTCGGGGATCCCTTCCACCAAGTGCAGGGGATCGATGCGATGGAGAGGTATTTCGTCGCTATGGCCGAACCGGCCAAGGAATGCACCTTTATGGTGGACGACATACAACGTAGCGGACCCGATTATTACGCGCGCTGGACTATGCAACTCGTGTCCGAAGCCGCGCCCAAGGAGCGGATCGAGGCTTTGGGGTTTTCGCATGTCCGATTCAACGAGGAAGGGAAGATCATTTTTCAGCAGGACTACTGGGATACCAGCGCGATGTTTGATCGGTTGCCGGTAGTCGGGTTTTGGACGCGCTTGGTCAAGGGGCGCCTGGCCAAACGTTTCGAGTAATAGGACAATGCGTTGCGCTATATGAATCCTGGGCCGTTACATATCGCTGTCATCGGAGCGGGTATTGCGGGACTAGCCGCCGTTCACCGCCTCCAACGCGTTCATCGCGTTACCTTGTTTGAAAAGGAGGCCCGGCTCGGGGGACATACCAATACGGTGACCATCCCCGACGGGCCCGACGCCGGTACGCCCGTCGATACCGGCTTCATTGTGATGAATCATCGCAATTATCCGTTGCTGACCGCGCTCTTTGAGGAACTGGACGTGACGTTGCGCAATGCGGAAATGTCTTTCGGATATCATGATGCCGGGTCGGGCTTGCAGTATAGCGGGACCGATTTGAACAGTCTTTTCGCCCAGCGCGCCAATCTTGTCCGGCCCTCGTTCTGGGGCATGGTCCGTGATGTGTTTCGATTCTTTTCCGTCGCCGAACGCGATGTGCGTTTGCAAACGATTCCCGACGAAACCCTGGCCGGGTATCTGGCTCGTCACCGGTTTGGAAAGGCGTTTATCGAGCATCATCTTATTCCCATGGGGTCCGCCATCTGGTCCACGCCCTGTGAGCAGATGTTACAGTTCCCGGCCCGCAGTTTTTTGCAGTTCTTCAACAATCACGGGTTATTGACCCTGAACAATCGTCCCCAATGGAAAACCGTGGTGGGCGGCAGCAAGGAGTATATCCGGCGTATGCGGGCTGGCTGGAAACAGGTGACCATCCGTATGGAGTCCGGCATCGCCGGCGTGCGTCGTGATCGGGGTGCGCATATCCGGTTTCAGGACGGTCACGAGGAATCGTTCGATGCCGTCTTGATCGCCGTACACGCCGATGAGGCGTTGTCGCTTCTGCTGGATCCCTCTCCCGACGAACAAGCGCTGCTCGGGCCCTGGCGATACGCACGGTCCCGGACCTTCTTGCACACCGACGAATCGGTCATGCCGCCGCTGCGCCGCGTGTGGAGCGCGTGGAATTTCAAGAGGTTGGATGGCGCGCGGACGTGTCTGACCTATGACATGAATCGCCTGCAAGGGTTGGACACGCAGCAACGGTATTTTGTGTCGCTGGATCTGCCCGAAGAGCCGCGCGGGATTGTCGGGGAATTCTTATACACCCATCCCATGTTTACAAGAGAGGCGCTGGCCGCGCGGGACCGGCTCGCCGCGCTTAACGGGGCGCGCCATACGTGGTTTGCCGGAAGCTATTTTGGTAACGGATTCCATGAAGACGGGGCCCGGTCCGGCATTGAAGCGGCCCACGCGCTGATGCACGCACAGGATCACGCAGAACCGTCTCCTTCATGAACGTTTGAACTGTATGAACAGCAGAATCTATAGCGGGTACGTCATGCATGAGCGGCATCAGCCGGTGTCGCACCGCTGGGTCTTTCCCTTTTGTTTCTACGGCATCGATCTGGACGAGTTGCCGCAGCTTGACCGGACCGTTCGCGGGTTCGGATACAATCGTTGGCGTCCGGTTTCCTTGCGGGACGCCGACTATCTGCGCGGAAGCGGCGCGTTTCGTGAACAGCTGGGCGAATTCATTGATACGGAAGAGATCGATAGGATCGTGCTGGTGACCGTCGCGCGGTTTATGACGCGGGTGTTCAAGCCGGTCAGTTTCTATTATGCCCTGCGCGCCGACGGGTCGCCCGCCGCCATGATTGCGGAAGTCAACAACACGTTCGGGGAACGCCATCTATATCTGCTCAACGGCGGCGACCGCTTTCCCCTCGACTGTCGTCACGACAAGCACTTTCACGTGTCGCCGTTCAATAATATGGAGGGCCATTATCGCTTTCGGTTTTCCGCGCCGGACGATGCACTGCACATCGGCATTCAACTCGTGCGCGACGACGCGGTGATCATGGATGCCTCAATGTGGGGTGTCGGGCGTCCGCTGACCACGCGCGCGCTTTGGCGGACCATCTTGCGCTACCCGGTCAATGCCGGACTTACCATGCCGCGTATTCTCTGGCAGGCCGCGCGTCTGCGGTATCAACGCAAGCTGCCGGTCTTCCGCAAGCCGCCCCCGCAAAGCGCCTTGACGATAAAGGGATCGCCATGAAGCCGACACTGTTCCAAGCCGTCGCCGCCAGGGCGTTGCACAAGTATCTCGGCCTCATCCGAGTAGGTCATCTCGTGTTGCAACTACCGGACGGATCCGAACGGCATTACGGCGACTCGTCCGCGCCCGTCTATTTGCGGATTCGGCGACATGCGTTTTTCACTCGTGTTGCGGCGGGCGCGGATATCGGGCTCGGCGAAGCCTATACGGATGGCGATTGGGATACGGACGATCTGCCCGGCCTGATTGCCCTTTTCATTAATAATATGCTCGCGCTTGAACAAGACGGATTGCGTGCGGGTATGGCAAAACGCGGTATGACCCTGTTGCGGCACGCCTTGAATCGTAACACGCGCGCCGGCAGCCGGCGCAATATTCGCGCGCATTACGATCTCGGTAACGACTTTTATCGCACCTTTCTCGACCCGGACACGATGGCCTATTCGTGCGCTATGTTCGATTCAGCGGACGAGCCGCTCGCCGAAGCGCAACTACGGAAGTTTCGGCGCTTGGCCGAACTGGCGGATATCCGTCCCGAGCATCACGTCCTTGAAATCGGGTGCGGGTGGGGCGGCTTCGCCATCGACACGGCCAAACGGATCGGGTGTCGCATAACGGGCGTGACAATTTCCAGGGAACAGTACGCTTTAGCCCGCGAGCGGGTGGTGTCCGAAGGGCTTGATAAACAGGTTGAGATCGTTCTTCGCGATTATCGCGATGTGGGAGGCTCGTTTGATCGGATCGTCTCCATCGAGATGCTTGAAGCTGTTGGGCACGCCTATTATGGGGCGTTCTTCAGTAAGTTGGATCGCCTGCTTCGCCCCGGCGGGCGCGTCGCCCTGCAGGTCATCACCATTCCAGATCAACGTTACGACGCCTATCGACGGAACCCGGACTGGATCCAAACCCATATCTTCCCGGGCGGCACGCTCCCGTCGCTTACGGCCCTGTCCACAGCCATGGCGCGACATGCCGCCTTTACCATCGATCGAATCGATAATATCGGAGTGCATTACGCTGAAACCTTGCGGCGCTGGCGCCGCGCGTTCAACGAGCGCGCGGAGGCGCTCCTGCAACAGGGCCGCGACGGATTCTTCCAACGCAAATGGAACTATTATTTCGCCTATTGCGAAGCCGGATTCCAAACACGTTACATCAACGACCTGCAACTGGTACTGACCCGCCCGGCGGATCGACCGTATTGAGCACCCTCCCTGCGACAAGAACAGGGACACAGAAGTAGTGCTCGCCACTTTGCCTCACTCGGATCTGTCATTTAATTTGACGATCGTCAAATTGAATGACAGATCGGTGGGGCTGTTTTGGGGGGATTCTGAGCGGAAATAAGGGCGGAAGCGAGTCTTGCCCGTCTCTTCAGTACATTCTTTTCGAAGCTCTCTGTCGCGTCTCAAGAGAATGAGCCATAAGAGCATGAGAGATTGGTATAATACTAAACTCTATTACTTCTCGGTACATTCTCTTCGGACGCGACGGAGCGCGTCCCTCCAAAGTGATGCTGCAACGCATTGTGTTGTGACACATTTACTGGAGGGGCAACCTCCGTGTTGCCCTGAGAATGTACCGGGAAGAAATGGCAACTGAAAGAATAGGGACACAGAAGTTGTGCCGAAGTTGTGTCCGAAGTAGTGCTTACTGCTTTGGCTCAGGCATTCGGATCTGTCATATAATTTGACGAACGTCAATTTTAATGACAGATCGGTGGGGCTGTTTGGGGGGATTCTGAGCGGAAATAAGGGCGGAAGCGTGTCTTGTTATTCCCTTCAGTACACTCTATTCGGACGTGCTCCGTCGCGTCTGAAGAGCCTACATCGGGAAAAGGATGAGAGATTGGTATAATGCCCCATCCGGTCGCGTGTCCGGCACCGTAAGTGGCCTGTTTTCGCTTTCTTCGCTGTGAAAGCTGACGTATCCTGCACCCGTATAAGGGGAAAGTTATGAGCAGTAATAAGCCATATTGGGTTGGATTTGACCTTGGCGGCACGAAGATGCTGGCGGTGGTCCTGGACGCCAAATTCCGGATAATCGCTTCGGAACGGATGAAAACAAAAGGGAACGAAGGGGCCGAAACCGGAATGAAGCGGCTGACGAAGGCGATTGTCGGCGCCCTGGAAAAGGCGGGTGTAGCACGCGAACAGTTGGGTGGTATCGGCGGGGGATGTCCCGGGCCGCTGGATCTGGACGCGGGCGTGATTCTCCATACGCCGAATCTGGGATGGAATAATGTGCCGATCAAGAAGATCCTTGAGAAGACGTTTGGTTGTCCGGTGGTGATTGCCAATGATGTGGACGCGGGCACGTACGGCGAATACCGGTTCGGCGCGGCCCAAGGGGCGCGTTGCGTGTTGGGCGTATTCCCGGGGACGGGGATAGGCGGTGCATGCATCTATGAGGGCAATATCCTGCGCGGTCGCAAAGGTTCCTGCATGGAAATCGGGCATTTCCCAATCGACCCGCTCGGGCCGGTGGCCGCCCCCGGTAAATGGGGGACGCTGGAATCCATGACAAGTCGTTTGGCGATTTCGGCGCAGGCCGCTCAGGCGGTGTATCGCGGGCAGGCGCCGGCCCTGCGCGAACTCGCGGGCACGAAGCTGGAACGGATCAAGAGCGGCGTGCTGGCCCAAGCCATCCGCGAAGGCGACACGGTGATCGAAGACATTGTCCGGCACGCGGCGCGCGTGCTGGGTACGACCGTGGCCGGGGTGATCAACCTGCTTGCGCCCGATGTGCTCGTGTTGGGCGGCGGCTTGGTCGAGGCGTTGCCGGACCTTTATGTCAAGGAAGTGCGTCGCGTAATCCGGGACAAAGCCATGAGTGCGTATGTGCGAGAACTGAACGTGGCGGCCGCGAAACTGGGCGATGACGCCGGCGCCCTGGGCGCGGCGGCGTTGGCGTCGGAGCACACGATCGGGAAATCGTAACCATGTGCTCACGATACGGAAACAGAGATGGACGGAAATCAGCGTATGGAGCAGGTCTTGTCAGCCGCTGAAACAGCCATGACGCCCACGCCCCGGCGCCGGCCGGTGGCGGTGATTGATGTCGGATCGTCCGCGATCCGGATGGAAATTGCGGAGATCGATACGCAGGGGAACGTCCGCAGCTTGGAAGCGCTTCAACACCCCGTCAACCTGGGGAAGGACACCTTTGCCTCCGGCCGTATCGAGCCGGAAACGATCGAGGAGTGTGTATCGATCCTGAAAGGGTATCGGCGCGTATTGCGGGATTACGGCATTGACCAGGACGAGCATATCCGGGCGGTGGCGACAAGTTCCGTCCGGGAAGCGGCCAACCGCGATACGTTTCAGAATCGGATTCTGATCGCCGCGCATATCAATGTGGAGCTGATTGAAGAGGCCGAAGTTAATCGCCTGGCGTATATCGCCGTGCGCGATAGCTTGGATAAACTGGGCGGTATGGACGACCGGGATACGCTTGTAGTCGAGGCGGGCAGCGGGAGCATGGAGGTGTTGCTGGTTCAGGGCGGACACGTCACTTTGTCCCGCACCTATCGGCTGGGCTCGCTGCGCATGCGCGAGACGCTGGAAACGAATACCGTGCCGGCCAACCGAATCGGATCGATGTTGACCCGTCACATTCAACGCACCATCGATCAAATTCAACGCACGATACCAGCCGAGCCCGTGCAACGCATGATTGCTATCGGCGGCGATGCGCGGTTCGCGGCGGATGCGGTCGCGAACGCGAATGAACAGGAACGCTTGATCCCGATCCCGGTGACCCGGTTTTCGCGTTTTGCAAAGAAGTTGGTATCCCGTTCGGTGGATGAATTGGTGAGCCAATACCGGTTGACCTTTCAGGAGGCGGAGACGGCGGGGCCGGCTCTGTTGACGTATGCCCGGCTGGCGGAATCCTTCAATGTAGAACAACTGCTGGTTTCGCGTACCACCTTGCGCGATGGTTTGCTGCTTGAGATGGCCTCGCGGGGTATGTGGACGGAGCATTTCAAGGAGCAGGTGATGTATTCCGCCCGCATGCTCGGCAGGAAGTACGGCTATGAAGAGAAACATGCGACGCATGTGGCGGATCTGTCGACACGGCTTTTTGAGGAGCTGCAGGCCGAACACGAGTTGCCGCCCCGTTATGAGCTGTTGTTGCGCGTGGCCGCCCTGTTGCACGAGATCGGCTTGTATGTGGCGAACCAAAGCCATCATAAACACTCACTCTATCTGATCATGCACAGCGATCTGTTCGGTTTGAGCCGACGCGATACGTTGCTCGTTGCCTTGATTGCGCGGTATCACCGACGGGCCGCCCCCAAGATGACGCACCCGGAATATGCGGCGTTGCCGCAGCACGAACGCCTGAATGTCTCAAAGCTCGCCGCGCTCTTGCGCGTGGCCGATGCGCTGGATCAGAACCATATGCAGCAAGTCCGCGATGTCGCGTTCCGCCGCGAACGCGGACGTTTGATCGTGTTGGTGGGCGGCTTGGAGGATCTAACGCTTGAGCGTCTGGCGGTTCGGCAGAAAGGCGAACTGTTCGCGGATATTTATGGAATGAGCGTGGAGTTGCGCAGGGATACTGCACGAAAGGGCGCAGGCCATGGCCGCTAAGAGGAAAGCCGCGCCCAAACGCGCCTCCAAGACGGTTTCCTTCATCAACCGCGAGTTGAGTTGGCTTGATTTTAATCAACGCGTGCTGGAAGAGGCGCGCGACGCGTCGGTCCCGTTATTGGAGCGGTTGAAGTTTCTCGCGATCACCAGCTCGAATCTCGATGAGTTCTTCATGGTGCGCGTAGGCGGCCTGCAATGGATCAAGGCGCAGGGGCGCGCGCCACGCGATCCGGCGGGCTTGACGCCGACCCGGCAACTGGACCGGATCAGCCGGTACGCCCGCAAAATGGTCTTGGATCAGTATGCATGTTTCAATGAGGAACTGGCCTTGGCCCTGTATCAGGCGCGTATTCGCCAGGTTTCGATGAGCCGGTTGGACGCGGAGCAGCTCAAGTATGTGGAGCGCATTTTCGAAGAATTGATCTATCCCGTGGTAACGCCGGTGGCCGTGGATCCGGATAAACCATTTCCCGTGCTGCAGGCGTTGGCGCTTCACTTGGCCGTGGTCTTGCCGCCGAGCGAAGGGGGGGGTACGTCGTCGGCGCCGCGCATGGCGATCGTGACGGTGCCCGGGAACCTGGCCCGCTTCTTGACGGTCCCGTGCAGGGACGGCCATGAATATGTGCTGCTCGAGGATGTCCTGGAATCGTTTATGGATCGCCTGTTTCCGGGCGAAACGATCGATGAAGTGGCGACGTTTCGCGTCACGCGCAACGCGGACATGCAGGTGCGCGAGGACGAGGCGCCGGATCTCTTGTCCGGCATGGAAGACATTTTGGAAGAACGGCGCACGAGCGCGTGCGTGCGTCTTGAAATTGCAAAGGGCGCATCGTCCGGCTTGGTTGATTGTTTGAAGAAGGTATTGGAAGTAAACGACGCGTTTCTGTTCCGCATCCCGGGGCCGCTCGATTTGTCCGCGTACATGGGCTTGGCGACCATGACCGGCTTCGACGAGTACAAAGACGAGGCGCGCCCGCCGCAGTTGGCGCCCGACCTCGCCCCGCCGACGTCGATGTTCGATATTCTCGCGCAGCGCGATGTGTTGCTCCATCATCCCTATGACAGTTTTGATCCCGTGGTGCGTTTGATCGATGAGGCGGCGGATGATCCCGGGGTGCTGGCGATCAAGCAAATCCTATACCGGACCAGCGCGCGCAGTCCGCTGGTTGCCGCGCTGGCGCGGGCGGCGGAAAAGGGCAAGCAGGTGACCGTGATTGTGGAACTGAAAGCGCGTTTTGACGAAGCGCGCAACATCGAATGGGCGCGCGCGTTGGAGTCCGCAGGGGTGCAGGTGATCTACGGTATTCGTGGTCTGAAAACGCACGCAAAGGTGTGCATCATCATTCGACGCGAAGCGTCGGGCATCCGGCGCTATATCCATTTCGGCACGGGCAACTACAACGAGAATACGGCACGGCTCTACACCGATGTGAGCTACATGACCAGCGGCGAGGATTACGGAGCGGACGCCGCCACTTTCTTCAACACCATTACGGGCTACGGCCGGACAACGGATTTCCGCAAATTGGAAATGGCGCCCACTGGGTTGCGCGCGCGGTTGCTGGAATGTATCGAGGGCGAGATCGCCCGGTGCGGCGAAGGACAGAAAGGCCATATCATGGCCAAATTCAATTCGTTGGTGGATCCGGATCTGATCAAGGCCCTGTACCGCGCGTCGCGGGCGGGTGTGAAAATCGAGTTGAACGTGCGCGGGATCTGTTGTCTGCGTCCGGGCGTTCGGGGATTGAGCGAAAACATTTCCGTGGTGAGCATCGTCGACCGGTTTCTGGAACACAGCCGTATCGTGTATTTCCGGCATGGCGGCGATCCGCTTTACTTCATATCAAGCGCCGACTGGATGCCGCGGAACCTGGATCGGCGTATCGAACTGCTCGTCGTTGTGGAAGATCCCGCCGCTCAGGCGCGCTTGAATCATATCCTCAAGACCTGCCTGAAAGATAACGTCAAGGGCCGCGAATTACGTAAGGACTGCGCGTATCATCGTCGTCACCCTGCGAGCCGCGCCAAGGCGGTGCGCAGCCAGGACGCGTTCTATCTTGAGGCGTGTCGAGCGGTGGAAGAGATGAAGGCGGGTCGGCGCCATGTATTCAAGCCGCACCTGCCGTCGCGGGATGGCGCGTTGGAGTGACATGGCGGCGCGCACGAAAGGGCGAATCCGTTATACGGTGGACGAACTGTGCGCGGTGTATCTGAACGAAGACGCGCACACCGAGCATGTCGCCCGCCTCGCTCTGCATCTTTTCGACGGCGTGCGACGATGGACCGGTTTGACCCGCTATGATCGTCCTTTGCTGGAGGCGGCGGCGCGGCTGCATGATGTGGGGTATGCGATGGACCCGCGCGATCACATGCGTAAGAGTGTGGATATCGTGCGGAGTGAAGGATTGGCAGGCTTCTCGGAACAGCGGCTACGCTATATCCTGGCCGCCATGGCGCTGCACCAGAACACGGGGCGAACGGCGTATCAGTCGGCGTTGCTCGATGCGTTGCCCCAACCGAAACGCGGCTTGCGAATCGGCGCGTTGTTGCGTATCGCCGACGGGCTGGACCAGAGCCACATACAGGATGCGACCATAACGGGGATGCGCAAGGCCGGAGAAACGATATGGATCACCGTGCGCTCGCCGTTATCGCCGGAGAATCTGGTTCGCGCGGACGACAAAGCTTCGTTGTGGCGCGAGGTGTTCCCGCTCGGCGTCCGTTTCGAACAGGATACCGCCGCACAGGGGGACGTCCGGTTGCTGCGCGGCGGGCTGCATCGTTTGGAAGCGTTTCGACGGCTCGCGTACCGACAATTCAAGGTCGTGCGTTATAACGAAGGGGGCGCCAAGGCGGGCGCGGATCCCGAGCACTTGCATGATTTGCGCGTGGCGTTGCGCCGATTGCGGTCGTTGCTCAAGCTATACCGTAAACCGTTGCGCGATACGTGGGCGGCTGACATCGAGCGTCGGTTGGGAGCGATAGGGGACGCGCTCGGTCCGGCGCGGGATTTTGATGTGTGGCTCGCGCGCGTGCGCGCGATGGCGGCGGAGCGCGATATGTCCCGCAGCCGGGTCTGGCGCCGGTATCTGACATATCAGGAGTCGCTTGTAGACACGTACGGGGCGCAGGTGCGACAGGTCCTGGACGGAGCGCGCTATGGCAATGTGACGCGGGAAATCGCGTATCTGCTCCGTGCGCAAGTGCCGGAACGGGTCAAGACGGGGCCTCATAAACCGGTGGAGCCGTATGTGGCCCGGCGTTTGTGGCGCTTGTCCAAGCGTATTGCAGAGTCGCCGATCCCGGGTGGCGCTTGGGAGGTGGAGGATTTTCATGCGTTCCGGAAAGAGTGCCGGCGCGGACGGTATATGGCGGAACACTTCGGCGCGGTGCTCGGCGCGCCTGTCCGTCGTTGGGGCAAAACACTGAAGCGGATGGCTGACGCGTTGGGCGACTTGCATGATGCGGATGTGGAATTGGAGCGGATGGCGTATGAAGCGGTGGCGCCGCCTCGCGAGTTGGTGACGTCTTTGAAGGCGCAACGGAATAAAGCGCTGAACGACGTCGACGCAGCGTGGGCGGAACTGAAAGACAAAGAACAATTCCGTAAACTGAAACGCGCATTGAAGGAGCATGGGGCGTAATGAAGCTGTATCTGGTTCGACATGGCATTGCGTGGGACGTGGGACAAAAGGGCATATGCCGCGATTTTGACCGATCTCTGTCCGATGTCGGTGTGGAGAAGACGCGCGCAGCCGCGCGCGGGCTGAAAGCGTTGGGTCATGTGCCGGACCTGATCGGGACAAGTCCGTTGGTACGCGCCGAGCAGACGGCGCAAATTTTTCGCGAGGAACTGAACGCTGCGACGCCTTTCGAGGTCGTCGATTTCATGGCGCCGGGCGGCGATGTGGCGGACTTGTTCATATGGCTGAAATCACACGACGCGAAGGCGGCCATGGTTGTCGGGCATATGCCGGATCTGGCGTGGATGACCTATTCCTGTTTGCACCAGGCGGATCGGACCCAGTTGCACTTCAAGAAGGCGGCTGTCGCCTGCGTTGATTTCGAGGGCCGACCGGGCGCCGGGCGCGGTCGTTTGGACTGGTTCCATCAGCCCCGCTATTTGCGCGAACAAGCAGGGGGCGCCCGATGACCCTTTGCGCACGCACATTCCTTTTTTTGAATAATCAGGAGCCGTGCGGCGTCCAAAACAGCAGACACTAAAGAAGAACGGGGTATTTCCAAGGAAAGGAACGGGACATGAAAAGAATTGCAGCCATATGTATGGCCGGGATGATATTTGCGGGTATGTCCGTCCGGGCCAATGATGCTGGGGATCTGGTGTTTCAGGCCGATTATCCCCATAAGGTTCGTGCGGAATTATTGTACGAAAATGTGCAGCGCGATCTGCAGGTGACGTCGCCGACTCGTGTGAAGGGCGATTTGGACGCGGACGTCTTTTCCGTGCGTCTACATACGGACCTCGGACACTTGGCGCGGTTGGATTTCGATCTGGGCGCGATGAGTGCGGGCAGCGGAAGTCATAAGCCCGTGGGCGGTGTGGGGCTGCGGTTTCTGGCGTTTGACCATGACGCGTGGCGAGGCGGAGCGTTCGGACAAGTCCGTTACGCGCGCGATTTGACGGATCGGCTGGATTTGCGGGACGGCCGCGAGCGTGTGAAATATGATTTGGTTGAGGCCGACGCGGGGTTCCTGGTCAACTATCGTCTGCGCGTTGCGGATCAATTCCGCATTGTGCCCTACGCCGGCCCCGTCGCTTCGATCATTCGGCTGTCCGGCGATGTGCGGGGCCCGGACGGCGGTAGTTTTCGAGCGGACGAAGATCGCGTGCTGGGCGTTGCCGTCGGTTTGGGGTTCGAGTTCCAAGGCATGAACGGCATCCGTTTCGAGACACGTTACTTTGACGATTTCAGCGTGTCGGTTGCGGCTTCTTTTGTCTTCTGATGGTTGGGCGGGTGCGATGCGCGTTGTCCTGGCGCCGTATGGGCGGCTCTTCGCCCATACGGCTCTTTTTTGATATTGATCGCACATTCTGTGGATGACAATATCAAACGAAATGGATCGGCCAAATTGAAGGGAGACTTGCTCATGAATAGGTCAAACATGCTACTCGTTGCCGTTCTCACTGCTTTGATTGCCGTTCCCGTATGCGCGCAAGACATCTTGCGGGATGAAGACAACCGCGTATCGATTTCGTTGATCACGCCGGTACAGATTGTTGATGCGCATGAATCGGTGCGGGGCGTGCGTCTCAACCTGCTATACGGGCGGAACATGGATGTGGTGGGTTTTGATGCGGGCGTATTCAATGTGACCACCCGGGACTTTTCGGGTTTCGGTTTGGGCCTGATCAATTATACGGGCGGCGAAAGCTACGGGGTACACGCGGCCCCGTTGAATTGGGCCCGTAACGATTATTATGGCGGCCAGATCGGCTTGGCGAATTACACGAGAACCGCGTTGCTCGGCATGCAAGTCGGCCTGTTCAATTGCGTGGACGTCCTGAGCGGTTTTCAGCTGGGTTTGATCAATCGGGCCGACGGCGCGTCCGGCGTTCAATTGGGCGTGGTCAACCTGACGAAGGATCTGGAAGGCTTTCAGGTCGGCCTGATCAACGTGGTGTCCAGCCGCGAGCATTTCCGGTTCGTCCCGTTGCTCAATGCTTCGTGGTAGCGGATGCGTTTGAACCATATTCCGGGCGGCCATCGGCTGCGGCCCGCCGGAAGAAGGAGATGGGATGAGTGCGTATCTAGAAGCCTTGGAGGCTACGGACGGTTCCAATACCGAGTTGGTGGAAAAAGGGTCGGAAACGGAGGCGCGGGCTGTTGCGGCGTTCAAGGAACTATTCGGGCATTTTTCCGCTGACCGGCTGAAGGCGCGCGTTAGCGAACTATACGCGGAAGACGCGTTTTTTCGCGATACGTTTACGGAATTTCATGCTGCTCAGGAAATCGAGGATTACTTTGTGCGTAGCGCCGGCGCCGTGGACGAGTGCGTGTTCGACATCCAGGATGTGGCGGAGAGCGCGGGGAATTACTATTTCCGGTGGACCATGAGCTTGCGCATGGAACGGTATGAAAATCATCCGCCGGACATCAGCGCCGGCCTGAGCCACGTTCGGTTCAATAAAGAGGGAAAGATCGTCTTTCAGCAGGATTATTGGGACGACGTCAATCTCCTTGGCGAAACGCCCGCGGGCGGCAGCATGATCCGTTTTTCCGTGAAGCCAAGCGACAAGCAATGACCGGCGAGGCTGTATCAAAAGGATCGGGTTCGGGGCTTCTAAATGCTCTTGCGCGCCGCACTCCAAAACTCGTTTCTAAGCTCTTGCCTGGGGTGTTGATACCCCCCCCCTGACGAATTGCACGCCTTCAGCGTACCGGAAAACGGCTGGACCCATCATGGCCACACCTTTTCTTAACCGGCTCTAGTGTCCCGAGTCATTGTTATCTTGTATAACGATTCAGGTCGATACTTCACTCATTCTTCCGTAGCTCCCATTTTCAATGGGAGCAAATGCGCCGATTGGAAATCGGCGCTACGGATGCTTGCCGACCGGATGTAATGCAAGATACTTCTGATTCAACACACCCGAACGCCGGCGGCCACGGAATTACTTTGAATGTTCTAAAGCGCTGCCAAAACCTGTTCGGGATGGGTCTCGGCCTTCGGCACACGCGCCCAGTGTTTCGCGACTTTCCCGTCCGGTCCCACAAGGACCGTGGAACGAATCACGCCTTCGACTTCCTTGCCATACATTTTCTTCTTTCCGAAGGCGCCGTATCGGGCCATCACTTTGGCGTCCGGATCGGACAAAAGCACAAAAGGCAGCTTGTATTTCTCGATGAAGCGGTTGTGGGCGTCGAGGTCGTCTCGGCTGATGCCCAGCACGGTCGCCCCTTTTTTCTGCAATTCCTTGTTCAGGTCGCGGAAACCGCAGGCTTCCTTCGTGCAGCCGGGCGTATCGTCTTTCGGATAGAAGTAAAGAACGACCGGTTTGCCCGCATAATCGCTTAACTTGTGCGTCTTCCCGTCGCTACCCTTCAAACTAAAGTCCGGCGCCTTTTTCCCTTCAAGTAATCCCATGATCAGACTCCTTTCAAGTATCTTGTGTGGTTGCAATGTCGCGGTTCTTGCAGCAAACTGACATCGTAAAGGAGTTATTGTGTACCAGGAATGAAGGCGATCAACAAGCCCGGCACCCTATTTACGCGCGTCCTGTTTCTGCTGTTTAGCGGCCTGTTCGCGGGAGGCATCGTAAACGCCCTGCGTCCGGACGGCGGCATAGCCTGGTTCTATAATTGGGATGAACACCTGGAGTCCCGTGCGGTGCAGGAAGGGATCGGACTGATTTCCGTTGCGGACGTGCACGAGCAGACGCTATTGGGCGAGTCGATCATTCTGGATGCGCGTACCCCGGAAGAATACGCCGAGGGCTATATCCCCGGCGCCATGTTGTTGCCGTATCGCGATATCGACGAGGTCTTCCCCGAAATGCAACTCTTCCTCTTTCCCGAACAGCCGGTCATCACCTATTGTTCGGGGCCGGCGTGTGACGATGCGTTGATGCTGGGGATCTTCTTGCGAGATCAAGGATATACCAATATCCATCTTTTCGCCGGAGGCATGGAAGCGTGGCGCGCCGCCGAGTACGCCGTGGAGGGCGGGCGATGAATGTGCGCTTCATCCTGATTGCCTGCCGGGTATTGCTTGGCGTGGTGTTTCTGATTGCCTGCATTCATAAGATCCTGTTTCCGGAGGCGTTTGCGTTGTCGATCTTCCGCTACCAGATATTGCCGAACGCGTTGATCAACGTCACGGCGATCACGCTGCCATGGGTTGAGCTGGTGGCGGCCTTGGCGGTCATGTTTTCGTTGCGCTTCAAAGACGCCGCAGCGACGTTGATCTTGTTGATGTTGGCGGTCTTCACCGTGGCCATGACCTTCAATATCCTGCGCGGACTGGACGTTGCGTGCGGTTGTTTTTCGTCTTCGCCGGATGCGGACGTCCTGGGCTGGGGCAACGTGATTCGGAACCTTGGCTACATGTTTATCGCCGGCGTCGTCCTTTTCGAGGATTCCTTACGACAACGCCTCGGACAATGACGCGGGAGTGGTCGCGTGATTTTGACACGGGGAACGCCGGCGGCTATGACTCTGTTTGAACTGCGCTCGTCGAACCTTCCTCGTCCAATCGTTGTGCGTGTTTTATGCGCCGGCGGATCGAGGGATGACTGTGCAACAGGAACTCGATCCAGGGCGCGGGTTCCTTGTCGGCCAGATTCTGGTCGGCCAGTTTCTCCAATGCGCCGACCAGCGGTCCGGCGGAGCCCGTGGCCCGAACCGCATAGGCGTCCGCGGCGTATTCGCGTCGACGCGAATAGGCGTTGCTCAGGGGCATGGAGATGAGAGAAAAGATGAACAAGGCGAAAATGAATATCGGGAAGGCGCCGATATCGCCGATCTGCTCGAAACCAAAGCGCTCCACCAGCAGGAGCAGCATCCGATGCGCGACGTAAAAGCCCAAAGCGGCCAGCACCGTGCCGGACACGATCATTCGCGCTATATCGCGGTGTTTGAAATGGCCCACTTCATGGGCGAGAACGGAGATGATTTCTTCCTTTGAATATTTCTCCAGCATCGTGTCGCCCAGAATGATGCGCCGCGTTTTCCCGAGTCCTGTCAGCGCGGCATTGGCGGTTTCCGTTTTCTCTTCCAATCCCCAGCGATACACGCCCAACACTTCCAGGCCGGATGCTTCCGCAAACGCGCGGACGGCGCGTGATAATGCGTCGTCGTCAAGCGGCTCGAATTTATGGAAGAGCGGCATGATCCACACGGGCCAGACGGCGGACAGGACGACCGCCAGCAAGACATAGACGGCCGTGGTCCATGCCCACCACCAATCAGGCGAAGCGCGAAGCAGCGCATAAACGATCGCCAGAAAAAGGGTGGTCAGGAGCAAATCAATCGCCAGCTCTTTCAGATAATCCGAGAACCAGCCGTTCAGCGTCTGGCGACTTAAACCATAGCGATGCTCAAGATAATAGTCGCCGAAAAGGGTCAGCGGGAACATCAGCGCGGAAAAGGCGAAGAGCGTGACGAGGATATAGATCGTGTTGGTCCACCACCATTGGTCGCCGAACCGCGCGTCGAGGCCTTCCGCAAGGTTGGCCGAGGCGCCGGAAAAGAAGTAGATAACCAGCGCCAGCACGGTAATCCCGATCCGGACCACGAACAGCCGATTGTGTATGGCTTCGTATTCGCGGGCCTGTTGCTCGCGATCCGGCGTCTTCGACGGGTCCGGCTGCGTCGTGGACGGCTCGTCGCGCGGGGCGGCTGGGTCGGCGTCGCTCACAAGTCCTCAGACACGCCGAGAATCTGGAGCAGCCGGTCGAGATCGTCGGGCGAATAGTAGTCGATTTCTATGCGGCCGGGCACCTTTCGTCCGTTGCTCAGCGTTCGGCTGGCCGTCAAGCGGATGCTGGTCCCCAACGATTGATGGAGTTGGTCCGAAATATGTTGCAGGTGCGAGGCCGGAATGTCCACGCGCTCGGAACGGGGTTTGCGCGGCGGTTTGCGTAATTTCTCCACCGCCCGTTCCAGCGCCCTGACGGACAGTCCCTCCTTCAGTGCGCGCTCGGCGAGCAGCTCTTGTTCGCGGGGAATTTCAAGGCCGAGCAACACCTTGGCGTGACCGCTGGATAGGCGGTTTTCGGCAAGCATCCGCTGTACGCTGTCCGGGAGCGTTAACAAGCGGAGCACGTTGGTGATGGTCGCCCGCCCCTTGCCGACTCGTTCGGCGATGTGTTCCTGGGTCATGCCGAATCGGTCAACCAACGATTGATAGCCTTCGGCTTCCTCGATGGGGTTGAGATCTTCGCGCTGCAGGTTCTCGATCAGCGTGATCTCCACCGCGTCCTGATCGGATACGTCCATTACCAGGGCGGGGACCTCATCGAGCTCGGCTTCCTGGGCGGCGCGGAATCGCCGTTCGCCGGCAATCAATTGATAGCCGGAATCTACTTTCCGGACGAGCAGGGGCTGAATAACGCCCCGTTCCTTTATCGACGCCACCAGATCGTTCAATGCGTCCTGATCAAAATGTCGGCGCGGCTGCCAGGGGCTCTTATGGAGTTGACTGACGGGAATCTGCGTGATGTCGCGTTCCTTCGTCGCGGCGTCTTCGCCCGCGGGTGACTCCGGGGTGTCTTTGATCAATGCGCCCAAGCCGCGTCCCAACCCAACATGTTTAGCCGTCATAAGAGCGTTCCTCCAGCGTTTCCATCTGTCGTGTTTACGGGAAAACACGCCCGCTCGTCAAGCGCGCGCCTTGCTGTGTCAGGCCTTCAGGTATGACTGGAGACTGGAGTTCCTGCGGGCTTGTCGACGACGCGTCGCCGGAATGAGGATGACTGTTTACTCGGAACGAATGTGGGAGTCCGCTTGCTATCGTCGCGCGTTTCGGTTAGCTATGTGCGGAAAGGAGGCGGGAGTAAGGGTTTCCCTTAGCCGCAATCGAGGGAGCGCCCTGATTCACAAGCGGTGTCGAGACGACTAAAACAAGCCGCTCGCAGCCATTTTGGTCATTAACATACGGAGGAAGATTATAATGACAGCGACAACGAACAAGAAGCTCCTCGCGTGGGTGGACGAAGTCCGCGCGATGTGCAAGCCGGATCATGTGGTCTGGTGTGACGGGAGTCCGGAAGAATATGATCGTATGACGAATACCCTGGTAAAGGGCGGTACGTTCATCCGGTTGAACGACGAAATTCGGCCAAACAGTTTTTATTGCCGTTCCGATCCCGCCGACGTAGCGCGCGTGGAGGAAACCACCTTCATTTGTTCGGAGAAGGAAGAAGACGCGGGCCCGACCAATAACTGGGCCGATCCTAAGGAAATGAAGGATAAACTGCGCGGCCTGTACGACGGCTGTATGCAGGGGCGCACCATGTATGTGATTCCCTATTCCATGGGGCCCATCGGCAGTCCGATCGCGAAAGTCGGTATTGAATTGACGGACTCCGCCTATGTGGTGGTGAACATGCACATCATGGCGCGCGTCGGCACGAAGGTGCTCGAGGTGCTTGGAGACAGTGATGATTACGTGCGGGGCATCCATTCCGTCGGCGCTCCGTTGAAAGACCCGAAACAGCCCGATGTGCCGTGGCCCTGCAATGCCGAAAACAAGTACATCACGCACTATCCGGAAACGCGCGAGATCTGGTCATACGGGTCCGGTTACGGCGGAAACGCTTTGCTCGGCAAGAAATGTCATGCCCTGCGTATTGCTTCCGTGCAAGCGCGCGACGAGGGCTGGTTGGCCGAGCATATGTTGATCCTGAAAATTACATCGCCGGAAGGCGAGGTCAAACACGTTGGGGCCGCGTTCCCGAGCGCCTGTGGCAAGACCAATCTGGCCATGATGGAACCGACCATCCCCGGCTGGAAGATTGAGACCATCGGCGACGATATTGCCTGGATGAAATTCGGGCCGGACGGCCGCTTGCATGCGATCAATCCCGAAACCGGATTCTTCGGCGTCGCGCCGGGTACCAGCATGGCGTCCAATCCGAACGCGATGCGCACCCTCTACGCCAACAGCATCTTCACGAACTGCGCGATCACCCCGGACGGGGATGTCTGGTGGGAGGAAATGGACGGTGACGAGCCGGAAAGTCTGTTCGACTGGTTGCGTCGCGGCTGGCGTCCGGGTTGCGGCCGCAAGGCGTCGCATCCGAACGCGCGTTTCACGACGCCGGCGCGTCAATGTCCGGTCATCGCCGAAGAATGGGAGCATCCCGGCGGTGTGCCGATCGACGCCTTCCTCTTCGGTGGGCGCCGCGCGACCACAATCCCGCTGGTCACCGAAGCGTTCAGCTGGAATCACGGCACCTTCCTCGGTTCGGTCATGTCGTCTGAGATGACCGCCGCCGCGGCCGGCACGGTAGGCAAATTGCGTCGCGATCCAATGGCCATGCTGCCTTTCTGCGGGTATCACATGGGTGATTACCTGGCGCATTGGATCAATATCGGCAAAAAAGCCAAGGAAGGGAAGTTGCCGAAGATCTATTACGTCAACTGGTTCCGAAAGAATGAGGACGGCAAGTGGCTATGGCCCGGATTCGGTGAAAACAGCCGCGTCTTGAAGTGGATCTTCGAGCGCTGCAACGATACGGTCGACGCCGTTGAAACGCCCTTCGGTTATGCGCCGCAAAAGAACGAACTGGATGTGTCCGGTCTGTCCCTGTCGGACGAGGACCTGGACGTCCTGTTGCAGGTCGATACGAAGACGTTGAGCGAGGAAATCGACGACATGCGCCAGCACTTCGCTAAATTCGGCGAGAAACTGCCCGCCGAGTTGAAGGCGGAACTGGATACGCTGGAAGAGAAGCTGAAAGGCTGACCAAGACAAGACGAATAAATGGGAATCGGCCGGGCGCGGATGGAACCGCTCCGGCCGGTTCGCTTTTCTGCCGATTCTATCTTCAGCCGCGAGACGGTGGATGATATCAGTCCGCCCGTTCGATATATGCGCCCAACGCGCGCAACCGCTCGTCCATTCGTTCGTAGCCCCGGTCGATGATCGGGGCTTTTTCAATAATGCTCTCGCCGTTTGCGCATAAAGCGGCGATGAGCAGTGCCATGCCCGCCCGGATATCGGGTGTGGCCATATGCGCCCCATGCAGCGACGCCGGACCGGAAACCAGTACGCGATGCGGATCGCACTGCACGATGCGCGCGCCCATGGCGATGAGTTGATCGACGAAATACATTCGGCTTTCGAACATCTTTTCGAAAAACAGGATCGAGCCCGCCGCTTGCGTGGCCAGGACAATGGCCACGCTCATGAGATCGGAAGGGAACGCCGGCCAGGGCCCGTCCTCGATCTTCGGGATGGCCAGGCCGATATCCGAGTGTACCTGCAGCGCCCCGCCGCTCCCGACTTCCAGCACGCCGCGACGAAGCTTCCACGTGGCGCCGATACGGCCCAGCGCCCGTTCGATGACGCGGAGTGATTCTCTGTTCCCGCCGCACCGGACACGTAGCGAGCCGCCTGTGGCGGCGGCGGCAACGGCGAAACTGCCGATCTCGATATGGTCGAGCTGCACCGCGTGTTCCGCGCCGTGCAGCTCCTTCACGCCTTCGATCACCAGGCGGTTTGTGCCGAGTCCATCGATGCGCGCGCCCATCTTCACGAGCAACGCGCCCAGATCCCGAACATGCGGTTCGCAGGCGGCGTTGTACAATGTGGTGCGGCCCGGCGCGAGGACCGCGGCCATCATGACGTTTTCCGTGGCGGTAACGCTTGCTTCATCAAGAAGAATGTCGGCGCCTTTCAAGCGGTTCCGTTTCAGGGTATAGCGTTCCCCGGCGCGTACCTGTATGCCGAGAGATTCCAAGCCGTCGAAATGGGTGTCGAGCCGGCGCCGTCCGATCACATCGCCGCCCGGTGGGGAGAGGGTGACGCCGCCGTGCCGCGCTGTCAGTGGTCCGGCGAGCAGGATGGAGCTACGCACGCGACCGCATAACGCGGGGTCCAAGCGGCGCTCACGGAGGGATGCCGCGTGCAGGCGTAAAGTTCGGCCGCGCGTTCGGATATCCACGCCGAGCGAGGAAAGCAGTTCCAGCATGACTTTGACATCATCGATCCACGGCACATTCTTCAGCGTAACCGGTTGGTCCGTCAATACGCACGCCGCCAGCATGGGCAATACCGCGTTCTTGTTGCCCAGCGGGGTGAACGTGCCATTGAGCGGGCGGCCGCCGTGTATGATGAAACGAGACATGATTGGGAAGATAGTAAGAAGTAAGAAGTGAGAAGTGAGAAGTAGTGTGGTTCAGGCTGTGAAGTATTCCTCCGTGGCTTCGTGCAATGTGTCGGGGCTGTTTGTGCAGAACATATTTGCTTTGTTGATCATGCCGTGTAAGAGGCGATTGATTTCTTCGAGACGCTCAATAAATTCTTGGTAATCGGCTTGCTTCAGAAATCCGCAGTCCAAACAGATATCCATCCAGTGTTGCACTTCCATCTGCTCCGCATCACCATCCGTCAGTTTGCTGACAAAGTGCTTCTCGTAGCGCCGTTTAGCCCAAGCTTCAGCAATCTGAGCGCCAATCGATCGGGATGCTCGGCGGACCTGATCCTTTAACGAGAATTCATCATTCTTGGGCAGGGTGAGGGTGAAGTCAAAGACATCCTTGGCCAATTCCCGGGCCTTGCGGTGAACAACAAGATCGCGAAAGGAATGTGCAAATGAAGGCGCCTCATAGTTCATTGTCCTTCTCCTTCTAACCCATCACTTCTCACTTCTCACTTCTTACTTCTTACTTCTTACTTTTCACTTCTTGCTTCTTCCCTACTCGACCGTTACGCTCTTCGCAAGATTGCGGGGTTTATCAATGTCCGTTCCGCGGGCCTGCGCGGCGTAGTAGGCGAGCAGTTGGAGGGCGACGACGTTGATCAAGGGCGAATACTCTTCCCGCGTTTCCGGAACATAAATAATGTCTTCCGCGATCGACGCGGCGTGGCGGTCCCCGTCCGTGGCGATGGCAATGATCCGGCCGTGCCGCGCCTCGACCTCTTTCATGTTCGAAATCATCTTTTCATACACCTCGTCGTCCGTCTTGGTGCAGATGCAGACCACGGGCATGTACTCGTTGATCAGCGCGATCGGGCCATGTTTCATCTCGCCGGCGGCGTAGCCTTCCGCGTGCTGATAGGATATCTCCTTGTTCTTCAGCGCTCCTTCCAGGGCGGTCGGATAATTGAATCGGCGACCGAGATACAATGCGCTAGGACCGTCATGATGCTTGTCCGCGATGGCCCGGATATGGTCGGCGCGTTCCAACATGTAATGGATCGCGTCGGGGATCCCGGCGAGGGAAGCGATCCTTTCACGTTCCTGTTCCTCGGTAATCTCTTCCCGGACACGGGCGATATGAAGGCTCAGCAGCGCAAATGCCATCAATTGCGCCGTGTACGCCTTCGTGGAGGCCACGCCGATTTCCGGGCCGGCTTCGGTGTAGAGTACGGCGTCGCTATCACGCACCATGGAGCTGCCGGGCACGTTGCAGATCGAAAGGACCCGGCAGTTCTTTTCCCGCGCCAAGCGCAGCGAGGCCAAGGTGTCCGCCGTTTCGCCGGATTGGGACACGGCGACAAATAGCGTGTCTTGCTCAAGGCGCGGCGAGCGATAGCGGAATTCGCTGCCCAAATCCGTTTCCACGGCGAGGTTCGTCATGTGTTCAAGCAGAAACTTCCCGTACATGGCGGCATGATATGCGGTGCCGCAGCTGACCATCATCACGCGGCGTAGCTGTTTGAAATAGTCTCCGTTCACGCCCGCTTCGGGTAATTCCACCCGGTTCTGTTTAGTGGCGTGCCGCTCGAGCAGGGTACGCAAGACTCGCGGCTGCTCGTGAATCTCCTTGAGCATGAATGTTTCGAATCCGGCGCGTTCCGCGGCTTCAGGGGCGATATCCACCGTCTTGAGCGCGGGCTGCACGGTCTCTCCCTCCAGATTCTTTACCACGACGCCGTCGGGCTTCAGGATGGCGATCTCGCCGTCATTCAGGTAGATCACCTGCCGGATATGGTTCAGGATGGCGGGCACGTCGCTGGCAATGAAATATTCGTTGTCGCCAAGACCGACAATCAAGGGGCTCCCCAGTCGCGCGGCGTATATGGTGTCGGGCTCGTCCTGGAACAGCATGCCCAGGGCATACGCGCCGCGCGTTCGGCGCAGCGCCCGGAGCAGAGCGTCTTCGAAATGCTCGGCTCCAGCGGCCAGTTCCTGCTCGACCAGGTGCGGAATCACCTCCGTATCGGTATCGGATAGAAACGTGTGGCCGGCTGCCTGGAGTTCGTCGCGCAGTTCCTGATAATTCTCGATGATCCCGTTATGCACCGCCGCAATGCGTGCGGAGCCGTCCAGATGCGGGTGGGAATTCTTTTCGGATGGCTCGCCATGGGTGGCCCAGCGCGTGTGGCCGATGCCGGGCCGCCCTCGCAGGGCGTTCGTCGCGAGGTTATCTTCGAGCGCGCGCAGCCTGCCGACGCATTTACGGGTGTGCAAGTGCGCGTCGGAATGGACGGCAATGCCGGCGGAATCGTATCCCCGGTATTCCAAGCGTTTAAGGCCGTCAATCAATAGAGGGACCGCGTCCCGATTTCCCACGTATCCGACAATGCCGCACATAACAGTTCCTCCCAATCCGAGCCCGACGGATTTCGCGCCACTATACGCGCAGCGTTGGCGGGGCCGCAAATAAAAACCCCTTTCCCGCTGATCACGGGAAAGGGGTTCTAGTGCTTTTCTTTTCGGTCGAGTTACGGATCCAGCGTGACGAGATTGTCGTTTTGCCCTTGCTCATTGAAGAACTCGCCGTCTTCCAGCATTTCCGCCGTGTAAATGCGTGAGCTGCCGCCTTTGGATACCGAAACGGCCAGGAAGTCGCGGAAAGGATGCTGATCCGGATCAAGCTCCGGCTCGGAGCCGTCGTAGGTCATGGTCATATTCCGCGTATAGACGAAAGGCAGACTGTCACGGCTGCGCTCGCGCAGGTTCGCCACCACCTTCCACGCATTATGTTGTTCCTCAAAGGAGGCCGGGTCATCCGGATTATCCGGTCGCCGCAATCCGGGTGCGCCAAAGAAATCGAAAGTCACCGACATGACGTTCTGCTCCACCAGGAATCGGAAGAAATCCGTGGAGGTCGAGAATTCGAAATCATCCTCTTCCGTGCCCTCCCTCGGATAGCCGAACTCAAGAGCGCCCCCGGCCATTCGGGCCGGATCGGTCATGTGACTGAAGATGGCGGTATAAATCTGGCGTCCATCGCTCGCCAAGCCCGTGGCGCGACCTCGCATCAACACGCCTTGAATCGCCGGGAATAGCAGCGCGGCAAGTACCGCGATAATGGCGATAACAACCAGCAGCTCCACCAGCGTAAAGCCTTTCAGTTTGCTTTTGTGTCCCTTCATATTCATGCGCTTTTCTCCGTTTTTCGCCAGGCGCGTCAGAACCGGACTGATGCGTTGACTGGTCGTTACCATCGTTAACTGCACGTACAGAATATACACGATCACCGCCCCATAAGTCAACACGGTGTTGAGCAACTCGCCAATTTATGTGAGACGGCTTCGGCGCATCCAAAGATCGGCCTAATTCTGATGGAACGAGATTCTTGCGCCCCGCCGGACAAAGGAATAGATTCATGCCGATCACGTTGGCGGAATCGCGGTATGCAGACCGAATTATTCAACTTTGAATTGCCCCAAACGCTCATCGCCCAGGAACCCGCGGCGAAGCGTGAACACGCGCGCTTGATGGTGGTGCATCGCCGGGATGGCCGGATCGAACATCGACGGGTCTCCGATTTGCCGAGCTACTTCGCGAAGCCCGACGTGCTGGTCGTGAACGATACCCGCGTCATACCGGCGCGCCTGTTGGGGGTCAAGGAGGGCACCGGCGGACAGGTTGAATTGCTGCTGCTTGAAGAGCTTGAGCCCGGGATCTGGGACGTGCTGCTTCGTTGTTCGCGTCGTCCGCGTCCGGGTGCGAGGCTCTTCTTCGGAGGCGGACGGCTGCAGGCCGTATTGCTGAAGGACGGCGAACGGGGCCGTGCGCACGTGCGGTTTGAATCGGACGGCCCTTTCCTGGAGCAATTGGAAGCGATCGGGTTGCCGCCCTTGCCGCCTTATATTGACCGCAAGACACCCGTCTCGGAGCAAACCGCCGAAGACCGAGCACGGTATCAAACCGTCTACGCCAGTGAGCCCGGCGCGGTGGCCGCGCCCACGGCGGGATTGCACTTCTCCACGGAGCTACTGCGGGATCTGGACACCTCCGGCGTGCGCCGGACCGCCGTGACGCTGCACGTCGGGCTCGGGACCTTCCGCCCCGTAGTCGCCGACGAGGTGGAGGGGCATGAGATGGAAAGCGAACGCTACCGGGTCCCTGAAGAGGCGGCCCGACTTCACCGTGAAGCGCGAGCCGCCGGCGGGCGCGTGATCGCCGTCGGAAGCACCACAGTCCGCACGTTGGAAACGGTCATCCGCGAGCGTGGCGCGATCGAAGCGTGTGCCGGCCGGTCGGCGCTTTTTATCTATCCGCCGTTCGAGTTTCGTGCCGTGGACATGCTCATGACCAATTTCCATCTGCCCAAGTCCACGCTGCTCATGATGATCTGCGCGTTCGGCGGCCGGGACCTGATCCTGGAGGCCTACGCGCAGGCCGTGCGCGAAAAATACCGCTTTTACAGTTACGGCGACTGCATGCTCATCCTTTGACATCTGTCATTCAATTTGACGATCGTCAAATTATTTGACAGATCGGGGGGCCTGTGACGCGCGTTTTTCCGCGTTTTCCGGTTGCGGGGCGGGCGGAATATGCTATGGTACACAGCCCTTTGCAGCAGGGCGCATGCGTCCCCATCGTCTAGAGGCCTAGGACATCGGGTTTTCATCCCGAAAACAGGGGTTCGAGTCCCCTTGGGGACGCCATTTCCAAGCATGGGAAGCCGGGCGTCCATGATTTCCAACGATTGGAAAACCCACGGTTGCGGGCTTCCAACGATTGGAAAAAAGAGGCTGCCGTTTTCCAATCATTGGAAAACGTGAGGCGAGAATTCGATGACGGACAGGATGGGAACGATGGAAAAATTCAAAGTAGCGGTAGTGGGTATCGGCGCGGTAGGCACGGAGATGATCCGGCTGTTGAAGCGCCGCAACTTCCCGGCGGAATCCGTGACCATCCTCGCGCGACGCGAGCGCGAAGAGGTGATCGACGGCGATACGTATCATGTGTTGCCGGCGTCGCCGGAAGCGCTGGACGGAATGGATTTTGCGTTTTTTGCCGGTACGGAAGGGGCGAAGGGCGCGTCGCAGACCCTCGGCTGGGAGGCGGTACGGCGCGGTTGTATCGTGATCGATAACGGCGACGATTTTCGCATGGATGATCGGGTGCCGCTTGTGGTGCCGGAAGTGAATCCGGAAGCGGTACAGGGGCATCAGGGATTTCTGGCCAATCCGAATTGCAGCACCATTATCGCGTTGATGGCCATTGCGCCGTTGCATCGCGCGGCGGGCGTCGAACGATTTGTGGCGTGCACCTATCAGGCCGTGTCGGGCACGGGCGCGGCCGCCGTGACGGAATTGGAGGATCAGACGCGCGCCTGGGCGGCGGGCCAGGATCCGCAGACGGAGGTGTATCCTCATCCCATCGCTTTCAACGTGTTGCCGCAGATCGGCGGCGACAAGGTGGAGCCCGGCGTGACGAGCGAAGAGCTGAAGATGAAGCGGGAAACGCATAAGATTCTCGGCGATGACTCGATCCGGGTGTCGACGACCTGTGTGCGCGTGCCGGTCTTCAATAGTCATAGCGAAGCGATTCATCTGGAGCTGAAAAAACCGCTTTCGGTCGAGGATGCGCGCGAGGTGTTGTCGCAAGCGCCCGGTGTGCGCGTGATGGATGATCTGAGCCGTGCGGAGTTTCCGATGCCGATTACGGCGTCCGGCAAGGAAGATGTGTTTGTCGGGCGCATACGCCTGGACACGAGCGTGGATAACGGATTGGCCCTGTTTGTGGCGGGGGATAATCTCTGGAAAGGTGCGGCGCAAAACGCGATCCAGATCGCGGAGAAACTGATCGAGCAGGATCTGGTTAAGGTGCCCTGACCTGCCCCTCGTCTGCCATCAACCATTAACCATCAACCATTCTTCAATACCGGTCCATACCTGGGATGTACGGGCTGCCTTCCCAAGGCTGGGGCTGGTTCCACGGAAGGTCGGATTCGCGTCGATCATCGGGCGTGGCGCATCCAACGACGAACAAGGCCGTCGCCGCAACAACGCCGATACGTGAAATAATTGACTGGAATGATTTCATTGCTCAGTCCCTCTATGCGGGCTTGCTACTGGATCGGCCACACGGACGGATCCGCCCGATAATATAGCATCTCCGCTATCTGCAGTCCAATCAACGCGATGAAAAGCAGTACCGCGATGAGGGCCAGGAGCCCCATGATGCCGGCGGATTTAGAAGAGGACATGGTCGCCTTCCTCCAAGGGGAGCTGTTCCCAGTCGCTGATGATTTCGGCGACGGATAAGCGATCTTCCACGCTGCTGACGCGGACGCGTCCGACCAAGGCATCCTCGCGGTGGACCAGCATTTCGGTGTTGAGGCTCAGTCCGTCTTCCCTGCCGACATTGAGTACGACAAAGTTCCAATCCGGGTTCACCACCAGAATCCGGCCGGTCAGTCCGGGCGGGGTTCCGATGACATCGTCGTCGGGGAATAGTTGCGCCTCCAATTCTTCGATGTCCGCGCGCTGGTCGGCGATGGTCTCTTCCATTTCCAGCTGCTCTTCTTCCATCTGCGCGATTTGCATTTCCATCTCGTCTACGCGCCCTTCGAGTCTTGATTTGTCTCTCTCGAGTTGTGTGATTTCCTGGTTGGCGCGCGCGAGTTCCGCGGTGCGTTCTTCGAGGTCGTCTTCGAGCCGGGCGATCCGTTGCTCGGCGGCGTCCAGTTGGTCTTGTGTGACGCGCAATTCTTCGCGGGTTTGTTCCAGATCAAGGCGGGTGTTGGCCAAATCTTGAATCGTGTCCTGCAGTTCCTGCCACGTGAGAGCGGCATGAACGTTGACGCGGTTCAAGACGGTTTCCATCCGGTCATAATCCATGAGCGCCTGGCGATCCAAATCCTCGTAATGCAGACTTTGAGCGAACTCGGCGACGGCGTTTTCAAGGCGTTGCGTGCGGCCTTTCATGATTTCGCGCTCGTTGAACAACATGATGCCGAGCACGAGTGAGGCGATGCTGAGGACCAGCAAAACGATGACCATCGGTTTCAGTAGCTTTGCCATAATTGAATCTTCCTCAAGAAAATGCTTAGTGACTAACAGCCAGCGTAGGAGCCGTCTTGAAATTTGTCAATTCTGTTTTGGCTCGATTCCTGTCGGATTCCATCGTTCTCACCACAATCCTTAGCGACCCCGGCAAACGGACCCCATTGGGTGAATCCGCCGGACGCAGAGGTCCGGCCTACTCTGTGGTTGTAGGCCGGGGCTCTGCCTGCCGCGCCGGCTTTGCGCAGGCGGGTCCCCGGCGATTATTCGCTAAGGATTCGGACTTTCGCACGATGCCTGAGCTTGACAGTATCAAGTCGGTGTTTGAATATCGCGTCCTATGAATGCGGTATCCAGTGGAAAGAACGAGTGTCCCGTGGTGTTGACCATTGCCGGGTCCGATAGCGGGGGCGGCGCCGGTATACAAGCCGATCTGAAGACGTTTTCGGCGTTGGACGTGTTCGGCGCCTCGGCGATCACGTGCGTGACGGCCCAGAGTCCGGACGCGGTGTCCGGGATTCAGGCGGTGGATCCGGACATGGTATTGAGCCAGATCAAGGCGGTCTGTGACTCGTTCCCCGTGAGTGTGGCCAAGACCGGCATGCTCTATTCCACGGAGATTGTGCGCGTGGTGGCGGCGGAGGATATCCGGGAAGGCATTCCCATTCTGGTCGTGGACCCGGTGATGGTGGCGGCTTCCGGCGCGCGACTTTTGCAGGCGGACGCCATTGAAGCGGTGAAATCCGAGCTGCTGCCCCAGGCGCGCGTGGTGACGCCGAACCTGCATGAGGCGGAGATCCTGTGCGGGCATTCAATTTCTTCCATCGACGAATTACGCGAAGCGGCCCGGGAAATCGGCGACCATTTCGATGTGGCCTGTGTCGCCAAAGGCGGGCATCTGGGCGGCGATGACGTGATTGACGTGCTCTACGATGAAGGCGAGGAGTACGTGTTTTCGGCTCCGCGCATTCGCGCGGCGCAAACGCATGGCGCCGGTTGCGCTTTTTCCGCCGCCCTGACGGCTTATCTGGCGAAACGCGAGTTGATGAGCGACGCCGTACAACTCGCGAAGAATTATGTGTACCGGGCGCTCGAAGAGGCGCGGGAAGTCGGACGCCATCAACCGTTGAATTTCGATTGGGATTCCGGTGTGGCCGTGGCGGAATAAGCCGGACAACGAACTTCATCCCCCGCTGTCGTACGGGGCGCGGGCCCGTCGAACCCGTATACGCCGACCGCTTATCGGCGCCTTGGCCTGTCTGGTCGCAGGTGTCCTGACGGGTTTGTCCTTCACGGTTTCTCCCGCGTGGCCACTGGGAACGGCTTTCGTCACGGCGGCTGTGGGCGCGGCGTTGGTACGACGCACGGCCTCCGTTCCATTTCTTTGGGCAACCATCTTCCTCGCGGCGTGGGCGCATGCGGCGATGGATGCGCGCAATCCTTCGGCACGGGCGTTGGGTGCGTTGATGGACCGGTCCCGCGAACATATGACCGTGCGCGGGATCATCGTGGACGATCCGATTCAAGAACCGGGTCGGGCCTCGAACGACGTGATCTGGCGCATGACCTTGCGCGTGGAAGCCGTGGACCGGCTGGGTCGATTTCAGCAGGCGTCGGGCACGGTGGATGTCCATTGGCGGGCCGCCTCCGAATCCGTCGTCCCCGCGTACGGGGAACGTTGGTCGTTCACCGGGGTGGTTCGGCATCGTGACCGTCGTGATTGGCGTTGGGCTTTTCTTCCTCCGTATCGCATGCAGGCGGATGAGGCGGACGGCGCGCGCCTTTCGAGCGGGCACGGGAACCCGGTCAAACATTTCAGTTTCGCGGGACGCCGCATGGCGGCGGAACGGCTGGGTCGGGGTCTGGAAATGTATCCGGAGGTGGCGGGCATTCTACGCGCCCTGTTATTGGGTTATCGGCATGAATTGCCGACCGATCATCATCGTCTGTTCGCGTTGACGGGGACGTTACATATCTTTGCCATTTCCGGATTGCATGTGGGGATTGTCGGGACGTTGTTGCTGGTGGGGGTGCGCGCCTGCGGCGCGTCGCGGACGCGTTGGGTTTTGTATGTGGGCCCGCTGCTGATTCTCTATACGGTGGCCACGGGCATGCGCCCGAGCGCCTTGCGCGCCTGCACGATGGCGTTGGCGTTCAGTTCCGCCTTCCTGTTCAATCGAAAGCCGGACACGGCTTCGGCGTGGGCCTTGGCGGCGCTGCTGATTCTTGCGGTGGCGCCGACGCAATTGACCTCGCCGGGATTTATCTTCTCGTTCGTGATCGTGGCCGGAATGATTCGTCTATATCCCCTGTTCGCCGGCCCGGCCCGCGAATGGTGGGCGCCCGACGCCTATCGCGTGACTTCTTCGGATCGGCAACGGTCGTTCAGTGCGAGAGGATTGATCTGGGTGACCGGGTTGGCTGCGGCCTCGGCAGCGGCATGGTTGTCGTCCGCGCCGTTGACGGCGCAGTACTTCAATCTGTTTTCGCCGGTGGCTTTGATCGGGAACCTGTTCGTGATCCCTGCGGCTTTTGTGATTGTGCTGACCGGAATTCTTACCCTGATCTTCGGCGTGTTGTCGGATTTCGGCGCGGAGGTGTTCAATCATGCGAACCGGGTTATTCTGTCCGGCCTGATCGGATTGGTGGACGGCCTTGCGCGTTTGCCGGGCGGGCACTGGCATGTGCGTTCGCCGGGCGCGGGCTGGATCGCGCTGTGGTACGGGTTCATTTTCGGGGGATTGCTCATGTCCTCGCGGCGCTGGCGCGTTTTCGGGTACGGGCTCCTTGTGTTGCTGGT
>SLGY01000096.1 GCA_007136425.1 Kiritimatiellia bacterium | reverse complement strand
GCGCACATCGATACGATCTCGTTTCCGAGCCCTTGGGCGATGCGCCCGATCATGTCGGCGGTGCCGGGCATCAATACAAACACATCGGCGCGCGTGGCGGGGTAGAGGTGCGGATACAGATCGTCGCCTGCTTCTTTCCCGGCATCCGGGAAAGAACGTGTAACAACCCGATTGCCCGATACGGCTGCAAACGTCAACGGCGTAACGAATTTACAGGCGGCCTCGCTCATCGCAACGTGAACGTCATGTCCGTCCTGGCGAAGGCGACTGACCACTTCCACGGTCTTGTAGGCGGCAATGCCGCCGCATACACCGATAAGTATGGTGCCGATCTTCTTCTTTTTCGTCTTCATCTTCAGTCTTTGCCCTGCTACGGCCGCAGGTTTGTGTTTTTCAGCGGGGTCCTACTCTCGCACACAAGGAAGGTTCATGACAGCCCAAAAAATCCCGCTGCCACATGTTGCCGCGTTGTCTCCCAAGTCCAATCCGATTACCTTCTTCATTGCTGTCGTCCTGTGTTGTTTTGGGTTTTGCAGCATCACGACTGCGTTCTATTCTAGTATATACCAGAATCTCCGAACTCCAGAAGGACAGCCTTCTCATCCTATCTCGATCCATTCGACTGCGCTCAGGACAGGCTTCGCTTCCTCCTTCGCCGAAGCGGCTACGGCGGACAGGTCGCTGCGCTCCTAAAGAACTGGTGGTGGTTGGCGAAGATAGAGATTTCTCGACTCCGCTTCGCTACGCTCGAAATGACAACATCTTGCATTTTCCAGTTCTTGTCCACGAGCCAATCAGCGCCGCGCTGATAAGGGTCCTCGGAATGGCCTGGAGCGGGAATAGACAGCGCGTTCTGTCGAGCCCGTTCACCACACCACAGTCAGGCCGTATTTCGCGAAGACGGGGTCGGAGGTGACAATGTCCAATCGTTCCGCAAGCGCCTGGGCGACAAGTAGTCGATCGAAAGGATCGTGGTGAAGGAACGGCAGACCCTGCACGTGTGCGGCGTGGGTCAGCGTGACCGGCAACGGGGTGATATCATTATCCCGCAGAATGCGCGGCAGGTCCTCGTCCAGGGTGTACGGCACGATCAACTTGCCGAGGCTCGCTTTGATGGCGATCTCCCAGACGCTGGCTGCGCTGACATGGAGCGTATGGTCCGCTGATTCCATCGCGCGTGCGGCGGGGCGCGACAGGCGCGCATCGTTTTGCAGGAACCAGAGCAGGGCGTGTGTGTCGGCCAGCAGGCGCATCAACGATAGTCCTCAAAGTCGTTCAATGGCGCGTCGAAATCCGGCGCCATCCAGAATTTTTCGCTACGCGCGACGCCCCGACGGCGCTTCCGCCCGCGCGTCGGCAGGGGCCGCAATTCGGCGACAGCCTTGCCATGCTTCGTCAGCACAAAACGGTCCCCGCCCTCTATCCGCTTGATCAGCTCGGATAACCGCGTCTTAGCTTCAAACACCCCCACCGTCTGTGTCTTCATATGATGAAACTAGTCTAACCAGACTGTATTGTCAAGGACCTTTATCGGCGCGGCGCTGATTGGCTTGTGGACAAGAACTGGATAAATGTAAGATGTTGTCATGTCGAGCGTAGCGAAGCGAAGTCGAGACATCTCCATCTGTGCCAGTCACCGACAGTTCTTTAGGAGCGTAGCGAAGCGGAGTCGAGAAATCTCTATTTTCGCCAACCACCACCAATTCTTTAGGAGCGGAGCGTGACGAAGCTTGCCCCGTGGCTTCGCGGGGTCGCGACATCTCGTGATTGCGAGTCGCGGCTGGCGCGGTCCGGAGATTCCTCGACTCCGGCCGCACATACTCGCTGCGAGTATGTACGGGCCTCCGCTCGGAATGACCTGGAGCGGCAATAGAAAGCGAGTCATGTCGTGCGCGTTCACCACGTCACGGTAAGGCCGTGTTTTGCGAAGACGGCGTCGGAGCTGACAATGTTCAATCCTTCCGCAAGCGCATCGAAGTTTTGATTATTATTCCAATAACCGCTTGACGCCTCGCACAAATTAAGATAGATTTGTCTGAAATAGACCGGCTTGGATATTTCGTAGGTGAGCCGAGCAGAAAACCATTAAGGGGGGGTAAATGAATATATACACAATAGTGCGCATATGGAGCCGTCGAATGGCGGTGGGGATGATTGTCGTCGCGTTGGCGGCCGGAGTTGCGAGCGATGCCGTTGCCTGCAACGCGTGTAATATGGTGTTCACCGATGAGATTCAATCCTCGCGGGCGGGCAGCCTGCTGGCGCGCGATCTGCAGCGCGCGGCGGAGAATCAGCGCGGCCTGCCGCTGAACGGATACACGGCGATGCCGTCGAGCGAATGGAAGGCGGACGAGAACGTCGCGGCGGAGCCCGAGCCGATCCAATTGGCCGCAGCCGATACGGAGGCGGAACAGTCCGCGCCGGTGCGCGCGGCAAATCCTTCACCGCGCAATAACCCGCGCGAAGTTCCGGACTGGATGGCCAACGCGGCCTTCCCGGACATCGTCGCACGCGACTATGCGTTGCCGACGCCCCTGACTTCCTATGTTCCGCAGGATGCGCCGGTGGATAAGAGCTTCACGATCACGCTGCACGAAGGGCAGACCTATATCGGGAACGGCGTGATGTACGACGGGTTCTTGATCGACGGCAAGGTGCCGGGCCCCACCATCATCGTGGAGGAAGGCGACATCGTTGAAATCACCGTGGTGAACGACGGCATGGTTCCGCACGGCGCTTCGATTCATGCCGCATACACGCAATCATCCGCACATTTAGGGAGCATCCAGGCGGGTGAAACCAAGTCACTACGCTTCAAGGCGAGTTATCCGGGCGTGTTCATGTATCACTGTGCGCCCGGCGGGCACGCCATCCCGATGCACGTACTGGCGGGTCAGTACGGCATGATCGTAGTGAAACCGAAAGGGGAGGCCCGGTATCAACTCGAAAAGGACATGGGACAGGAACCGGATCTGGAATTATATATGATCCAGCACGAACTCTACGCGTCGGGCAAGGACGCCGTGGAAGGAAACGCGACCTATACCATGTTCAACGGCCGCCTCTTCCGCTATGTGGAGGAGCCGATTCAAGTGCAGCCCGGCGACTATGTCCGTATGTACTTCCTGAACGTCGGGCCCAACCTGTTGTCGACGTTTCATATCGTGGGCATCATTTGGGACTATGTGTATTGGCAAGGACATCCCGACGCCAAGTGGCCGGGCGGCCAGAGTGTGACGGCCGGCCCGACGGATTCCTGGGTGATCGAGTTTCGTATCCCGCCGGAGGAAGGGGCCTACACGATGTTGTCGCACGCGGTCGGGTCGACCAGTCGCGGCGCAATCGGACTGTTGGTGGCGTCAGCGGATGCGGACACGCCGCCGGTGGTATTGGCGGACGGCCCTGAATTCACGGATGAGGAAATGGCGGAGAACAAGGAAAAGGCCATGCGCACCATCTCGCCGTTCGGCATCGGCACGCATCCGGTGGATCGGCCGGTCGTCTACGGACCCGACACGGAGGAAGTATTGATCTCGATTATCGGCAACGCCTATTATCCGAAGGTCGTCCAGGTTGAACCCGGCACGAAGATCACGTGGGTGAACGAGGACGTGTTCACGTATCTGGCCGGCGAGTATTCCGGCATTCACAACGCCGCGGCGACCGTCACGCCGCCGGACGCGGATGGCTTTGTCACGCCGCTCCTTGCGCATGGCGAGAAATACAGTGTCACACTGGAGACGGAAGGGGAGTACCAGTATATTTGCACCCCGCATCCGTATATGGAAGGCAAGGTCATTGTTAAAGGGAGTGAAGTGATTGAAGAAGAACCCGAACGCGAGGGCGTCGGCGTGGGGGTGTGGACGGTGCTGGGCATTGCCCTCGTCCTTTCCGTCATTGCCGTTCTCCGCAGTGGCAAGAAATAAGAATACGAACCACGGATGACACGGCGCGGCGTAGCCGCAACAAAAGACAAGAGAACCACGGATGAACACGGATAGACACGGATTCAGAAAGACTCTATCCATGTTATCCGTGAAATCCGTGGTTAAATCTTAAAAGATAAAGGATAGATTATGAACTGGATGAAGATGGTGATGGTTTTGGGGTTGACGGTTGTATTGACGGGGTGCGGACAGGCGGAGTCGCCTGAGCCGGTGGAGCCCGAGTTGGATCTGGTCACGTCGATCACGATCACGGGCAACGACCGCATGGAATTCGACATCACGGAATTCGCCGTGCCCGCGGGTGCGGAAATTACGTTGTTGTTCGACAACATCGGCGTTATGCCGAAAGAGGCGATGGGCCATAACCTCGCGATCCTCGACAAGGACATGGATCCCAACACTTTTGCCGCGGCGGCAATCCGACATCCGGGCAACGAATATATCCCGCCCGAGTACGAGGATCAGGTCATTGCCACGACGAAGATTCTCGGCCCCGGCGAGGAAGAGGTCTTGATCTTCACCGCGCCCTCCGAAGTGGGCGATTACCCGTACGTCTGTTCCTTCCCCGGCCATACCCCAGCCGGCATGAAGGGCATCATGAAGGTGCGGTAACACGGCGGGAGGCCAACTCTCCGTCCTGTAGAAAACCCCGTAGTACCAAGCGGCATTCCCCGGAGGCTTCGCCGGCGGAAGTATATGGAGCGCGCTGAAATGAGGTTGCGCAGCGCGTGATGGCCAATGCCCTTACTCGACTGCATCCCCGCACATACTCGTCGCGAGTATGTGCGGGACTCCGCTCGAAATGACCATGGGTGTTTACGTGCACGAGAATATGGATATTCGGCTGTTAGGTCGCGAAACCAAGGCATTAAGTCCCCTGAATCCTTGATCATTCTGGGCGCGATTCCTGTGTGAGGTCGTCCGGGCCGAATTCCGGACAACAGGAAGACCGGATTTCATAACACGCCTGACAGATGTACACATCGCCCAATCGCACATCCGTCTGCTCACCGCACCGCACACACGTACCTGAGGGTTTCATGATCCTACCCATACACCGGTTCGTGTCCCTTCACAACCGGGCACTTTCCGGTGTCCGTGCACCTGATCTTGCAAGCACATCAAACGGCTCGTGGGTCCCTTGAATGTGACCCGGGGGTTCGGGAGGGAAAGCCTTACTCTACTCTATGCGCTTCGATGAGAACCGCATCTTCAGATGGGAATCGATTGAGGTTTCGGGATGGCTACTATCCGGGTATTCCCATAAATACTGCCCACATGCTACGGTGCCGTCAGTCATATCCGGGCTCATCGGCCATAGCGATCATCGCTTAAACCAAAAAGGAGAAAATGGATGATACTTATTCGCCATGCATTATTACTCATTTCCTGCGTATTAATCTCTGTCCTTCCGGCTCTGGGTGGACCGGACCCGCTGCCGGTTGACGGCCACCACAGTTCGCGCTCCGGCATTGCGATGGATCATCAAGGGGGCGTGACACTGCAACTTGATGTGCACTACCTCCCCGCCGAAGGCGCACGAATTCCCGATGAGGAAGCGATCATGGAGACGGCCCTGAACTTTCTGGAGTCCTATCCGAATACCACGGATTACTTTGAAATCGTTAACCGCAATCTTAATGCACATGTGCGAACACAGCATCCGGAACTGGAACGACTGGACGTTCGCTTCACACTGGAACCCCGCCCAACAGTCCCATTCGCGGTCTTGTCCCAGTCGACCTACGAGGCCGGGCGCCTGGACGAATTCTATGGGTTTAACCTGAACGACGTTGAAAGCGCAAATCCGTTGCTGATTGGAACGGATATCCGCGTTTGGTTCCAGTATAAGCCGAATCTGGCCGCCGCCGATATCCCCGATGTGCGCGACGTGCACCGGGAAGCGCTCCGTTGGCTCAACTTGCCGCCTGACGACGCGGACACCCGCTCAAATCTCGGCCGCGAATTGGCGGCGAGCCTTATGCTTCGCTACGAGGCCATCACGCGCGCGTGGGTGCGTATTCGGGACAACGAAGAAGGCTTTAACCCGCATGTTGCACGAAGCGGAAGATTTTGACGCAAAGCCCGCGAAGTTCGCAAAGACCGCAAAGTTATTCTTGTTGGGGTGAGGGGAGCATATCCCTTAGTGTTGTACGCGCCGATTTTTGCCGAAGACGGTTGCCAAGCATCGGAACTCTCTCTATAGTCGCAGCATCGTTTTTGCGAGGGAGGAATACGTCGAGCGGTTCCCGCATGACTTTTGATGGGTCGGGGTGAGGAAACTTCCCCGATGGAGACGCAAGGATTTCTAGATGGCGCAGGTTTTTGGCCCTTGGGCGAATACAGTTGCTAAGTTGAGCATTGTGCTTGGTGTGTTCTTTGTGGCCGCCGCCTTGGCGACACTGGACACCATTCATCGCTCATCCTACGTTCGTCTTACCGGCGTCGCCCGTCCGCAACCCGTCGCCTTCAGTCACAAGCACCATGCCAATATGGGCATCGACTGCCGATACTGCCATACCACGGTGGAAGAAGAGGCTTTTGCGAATATCCCGCCGACCAGCGTTTGTATGACGTGTCATACCATGGTTTGGGCGGATTCCCCCGCCTTGGAGCCCGTAATTGAGAGTTATGAAACGGGGGAACCGATCAAATGGAAGCGCGTCCATGATCTGCCCGACCACGTCTATTTCGATCACTCCGCCCACGTGAACAAGGGTATCGGCTGTGCCACCTGTCACGGACGGGTCGACGAAATGCCGTTGGTCTGGAAGGAACAGCCGCTGTTCATGAAATGGTGTCTGGAATGTCACCGTGAACCGGAACAGTTCATCCGTCCGCGTGAGGAGGTCTTCAACATGGCGTACGAGTCACCGAAGGATCAACACGAACTCGGCGAACACCTTGTTGAGGAATACGAAGTGAAGACCCATAACCATCGACTTATGGATTGCTGGATTTGTCATCGATGAAACAAGACCACACAAAGCTCACGCGTGAAGATCTGCTGAACGGCCGGCGGCCCGGCCAGCGGGCGACGATCCTTGCTCCGAAAGGCGAGGATCCTGAGCGGGAGCGCCAGGAGATCGTATTCAAGGAGGAGGCCGAGCGCCGCTTGGATCTCGCCGACGTCCGCCATCGACTCGCCGGCAAGGAAGGCGACGCGTTTTGGCAGAGTCTGGAAGAATTATCCGAGAATCCGGAGTTCACGGAGTTGATGGCGAAGGAATTCCCGCGGCTGGCGCCTGAAATGAGCGCGGTGGACCGTCGCGGTTTCCTCAAACTCATGGGCGCATCGCTGGCCATGGCCGGGTTGACGGCGTGCACCCGCCAACCGAGTGAACGTATTGTGCCGTACGTGCGTGCGCCGGAGGAATTCGTGCCGGGCAAGTCGACCTTCTTCGCCAGCGCCATGCCGATGGCCGGGTATGCGATGGGACTCTTGGCCGAAAGTCACATGGGCCGACCAACCAAGGTCGAAGGCAATCCCGATCATCCGGCCAGCCTCGGCGCGTCCGACGCGATGATGCAGGCGTCGGTACTCGGTCTCTACGATCCGGACCGTTCGCAGTCCGTGAAGTCCGAGGGCCGCGAGAGCTCGTGGGAGAATCTGCGTAACGCCCTGCAGGCGCAACTGGCCGCGCAGGCGAACGTGCAGGGTACCGGGTTACGTATCCTGACGGAAACGATCACGTCGCCGTCACAGGCGCACATGATCAAGGCCGTGCTCGACAAATTCCCGCGCGCGAAATGGGTGCAGTACGACGCCGTCAGCCGCGATAATTCGCGGGCCGGCGCGAAACAGGCGTTCGGGGACTACGTGGACACGGTTTACCACTTTGATAAGGCCGATGTGGTCCTGTCGTTGGACGCGGATTTTCTTGGTGCTGGTCCGGCCCATGTCCGTTACGCGCGCGATTTCAGTTCCCGCCGTAATGTGGTGGTGGACGGCACGAAAATGAATCGACTCTACACGATCGAAAGCGTGCCGTCGCTGACCGGGGCGAACGCGGATCATCGCTTGCCGATGCGGAGTTCCGACATCGAATCGTTCGTCCGCGCGCTGGCCCGCGAACTCGGCATTGACGCGCCCGGCACGGACCTGACCGGTGAACAGGCCGAGTGGGTGCAGGCGGTGGCCGACGATTTGCGCGCGCATCGCGGCTCTGCGCTGGTCGTGGTCGGCGAACGGCAACCGGCCGTGGTGCATGCGATCGCGCACGCGATCAACGAGGCGTTGGAGGGGCCCGGCAATACGCTGTCCCACATCGAGCCCGTCGAGGCGCGTCCGGAAGATCAGCACTCCGGACTGCGCGAGCTGGTCGATGACATGGATGCGGACAATGTGCGTATTCTTCTGATGCTCGACACCAATCCGCTCTTCAGCGCACCCGCCGATCTCGAATTTGCGGGGCGCCTCGAAAAGGTGCCGCTGTCCATACACCTCGGCTTGCATGAAGATGAAACCGGCCGGGCCGGAACATGGCACGTGCCCATGGCCCATTACCTGGAAGGGTGGGGCGACGCCCGTGCGTATGACGGGACCATTTCCATTATTCAACCGTTGATTGCGCCGCTTTACGATGGCCGCACGATGCAGGAGCTGCTCGCGCTGCTTATTGATCGGGCGGACGTCTCCGCCTATGACTTGGTAAAGGATTACTGGCGTGAACGCGGCGTCGGCGAGGTGTTCGACAACGCCTGGCGGCGCGCTCTCCACGACGGATTGATTGAGGGTTCGGCTTCGCCGGACAAGTCTGTGAGTGCGACGACCTCGTTCCCGGCGCAGGACGCGCGTGCGGACGGGTTGGAGCTGGTCTTTACTGTGGACGACGCCGTCTGGGACGGTCGTTTTGCCAATAACGGGTGGTTGCAGGAAATGCCGCGCGGATTGAGCAAGCTCACGTGGGACAACGTCGTCATGCTCGCCCCGTCCACGGCCGAGGAACTTGGTCTGTCCAACGGCGATATGGTCGAACTCGCGCACGAAGGCCGCTCGGTCAAAGGACCGATCTGGGTGCAGCCCGGACATGCGAAAGACTCGGTCAGCGTGCAGCTTGGGTACGGTCGTCGACATGGCGGCGCGGTCGGTGCGGATGTCGGATTTGATGTGTACCCCTTGCGCACGTCCGATACGCCCTGGTTTGCGCCGGGCGCGACATTGACTGCGACCGGCGAACGGTATCGCCTGGCGACCACCCAGCGTCATCATCGGATGGAGGGCCTCGCGGATCGGCGGCTTGTGCGTGTTGCGTCGCTTGAACAATTCCTTTCGAATCCTGAATTTGCGCATGATTACGCGCCGGAACCGACCGAGTCCATGTTCCCGCCTTACGACTATAGCCAAGGCTATCAATGGGGCATGACAATCAACCTGAACACCTGTATCGGGTGCAACGCTTGTCTGGTGGCCTGTCAATCGGAGAATAACATCCCGGTAGTCGGCAAAGAGGAAGTGGCCATGGGCCGCGAGATGCATTGGATCCGCATCGACCGCTATTATGCGGGCGATCTCGACGCCCCGGATACGCATGTGCAGCCGGTGCCCTGCATGCATTGCGAGAAGGCACCGTGTGAGCCGGTCTGTCCGGTGGGCGCTACGCTGCATAGCGCCGATGGACTCAACCAGATGGTGTACAATCGTTGTGTCGGCACGCGCTATTGCGCGAACAACTGCCCCTACAAAGTGCGTCGCTTCAACTTCTACCAGTATGCCGACGAGACCACGCCGCAACTCAAGTTGTTGCGAAACCCGAATGTCACCGTGCGCACACGCGGCGTGATGGAGAAGTGCACCTACTGCATTCAGCGCATCAGCAAGAAACGTATCGCGGCGGAACGCGATCATCGTAAGATCCGGGACGGCGAATTGCTGACCGCGTGTCAGCAGGCGTGTCCGACCCGCGCGATTGTCTTCGGCGACATCAACGACCCCGATAGCGAGGTCTCGCGCATGAAGGCGCAGCCGCTGAATTACGGGTTGTTGGCGGAACTCAACGTGCGTCCGCGCACGACTTATCTCGCGAAGGTCAAGAACGGCAACCCGGTTCTGGCGAAGGGAGGCGCGGTCTAATGGCCAAGGACGCCAAATTCCGCGAAGAGGCCCTCGGCCAAGTGGATGATATGCTGGCTCCCGGCCAGACCTTTGCGTCCATTGATCGTGATATCACCGACCTCGTGTTGACAAAGAAAGCGCCGAAGGCATGGTGGGTGGCCTTGTTCGTATCCGGGATTTTGCTGGGCTTCCTCATGCTGGCCATCACCGGCTTGTTCTTTTACGGCTTGGGCATATGGGGCATTAACGCGCCGGTAGGGTGGGGGATCGCCATTGTCAATATGGTGTGGTGGATCGGGATCGGTCATGCCGGCACCCTGATTTCGGCGATTCTCTTCCTGTTCGGCCAGGATTGGCGGGTGTCCATCAATCGATTTGCGGAGGCCATGACCATCTTTGCCGTGTCGGCCGCCGGTCTATTCCCCGTCCTCCATTTGGGCCGGCCCTGGCTGGTGTATTGGTTCTTCCCGTATCCCAACACGCTGGGCATGTGGCCGCAATTCCGGAGCCCGCTGATGTGGGACGTCTTCGCGATCACCGCCTACGTCCTGACCTCCGCCATGTTTTGGTATCTGGGCATGATCCCGGATCTGGCGGCCATGCGCGACCGGGCCAAGCTCAAGATACAAAAGGTCCTGTACGGGATTCACGCGTTGGGCTGGCGCGGTTCGGCGTTGCACTGGCATCGATACGAGGTGGCCTACACCTTGTTCGCCGGACTGGCGACCCCGCTGGTGGTATCCGTGCACAGCATCGTGGCCCTGGACTTCGCCACGTCCGTCATTCCCGGTTGGCACACCACTATCTTTCCGCCGTATTTCGTGGCCGGCGCCGTCTTTTCCGGATTCGCCATGGTGCTGACCTTGCTTATTCCCATCCGCAGAGTGTATCGCCTGGAGAAATTCATCACATTGCGGCATATAGACAACATGGCCAAGATCATGTTCGCCAACGGCTTGATCGTCTTCTACGGCTATCTCAACGAGGTGTTTTTCGGCTGGTACAGCGCGCATGAATTCGAAATGTACATGATCTGGAACCGAATGACCGGCCCCTATGCGTGGTCGTTCTGGGCCCTGATCTTCTGCAACGGGGTCGTGCCCCAGTTGTTGTGGTTGAAGCGGATTCGGACCCATACGATTGCCCTCTTCATCATCTCGATCATCATCAATATCGGGATGTGGTTGGAGCGTTTTGTGATTGTGGTGACCAGTCTGCACCGTGATTTTCTACCCTCTTCGTGGGGCATGTATATGCCTACGTTCTGGGACTGGGCGCTTTATCTCGGCAGCATCGGCTTCTTCGCGTTCGCCCTGCTGCTCTTCATCCGCTGGGTGCCGATGATTTCGATCTTTGAAGTGAAAGAAGTAAACCATAAACATAACCATTAACCATCAACCATTAACCATTCCCCATTCCCCATCCCCATGAGTCAGCCTACGTCCAATAGAGCATTATACGGCATAGTCGCCGAATACGCCGACGACGCCGCTCTGCTCGCCGCCGCCAAGGCCGCGCGCTCGGAGGGGTATACCGTCATGGACGCGTATTCGCCGGTACCGGTGCATGGTATATATGAAGCGATGGGGGGCACGCGCACCAAACTGCCGTTGGTTACGTTATTGGGCGGTTTGGCCGGGCTGGGCGGCGGGTTGGGCCTGCAAGTATGGGTGTCGGCGATCGAGTACCCGATTAATGTGGGGGGACGACCTTTCCTGAGCTGGGCCGCTTTCTTCCCCGTCACCTTCGCCTGCACGATCCTCGGCGCCGCGCTGGCCTCGTTGATCGGGATGCTGGTGATGAATAACTTTCCGGAACCCTATCATCCGATATTCAACACGCCGAACTTTGATGCCGCCACCAAGGACCGGTACTTCTTCTGTATCGAAGCCGCGGATCCCAAGTTTGATGCGGAATCCGTGCGCGCGTTTCTGAAGAATACCGGCGCCGAAGCGGTCTCGGAGGTGGAACCATGATGCGGCGCGCATGTATAAGGTCGTTCCGCTTGGAGGGACGCGCTTCCGCGCGTCCCGGGCACGCGGAAGCGTGCCCCTCCAGCCCCTTTGGGGACCTGCACGGCCCTCTTCAACAGGTAGCCAAGACGGGGTGGGTGAAGCTTGCGCGATCTGGTGTGGCCATCTTCGTCGTTCTGTGCGCGCTCCTTACCACCACTGGCTGCGACCTGCGCCAGAAGATGTGGGATCAACCGTCGTATCGCACCTATCAGGAAAGCGAATTCTTTGAGGACGGGAGTTCCGCGCGCCCGCTCGTCGAAGGCACGGTCGCGCGCGGATTTCTGCGCGAGGACGATCATTATTATCGCGGGAAAGTCGATGGCGAATTTGCGAAAGAACTCCCTGAACAGATCGAAGTCACGCGCGAATTGTTGATGCGGGGCAAGGAACGGTACAATATTTATTGTTCCGTCTGCCACGACCCGGCCGGTTACGGCAACGGCATGGTGGTCCAGCGCGGGTTTGCCGAGCCGGAATCCTTTCACATAGACCGCTTGCGCGGTATGCCGGACGGCTACTATTACTCGGTGATTACCGATGGATTCGGGCGCATGCCCGGATACGCCTATCAGATTCGCCCGTCGGATCGCTGGGCCATCGTGGCCTATATCCGCACCCTGCAATTAAGTCAATACGCCACCTTGGATGACGTGCCGGAAACGGTACGCGACGATTTATAGTCGAGAATTTATGAGCCCTTCAGGAACAGAACAGATCATGGAGAAGATCGGGAAACGCGGATTGGGCGTCGGCCTGGTCTTCGGCGTGCTGGCGATTGTCGGCGCGGTGACTCAACCGGCGGCCTTCTACCAGGCGTACTTGCTGGGCTACCTGTTCTGGCTGGCCATTGCGTTGGGCAGTTTGGTGACGGTGATGATTCATCATGTGGCCGGCGGCGCCTGGTTGCTGGTGGGGCGTCGCATCATGGAAGCCGCCATCCGCACCTTGCCCTTACTCGCCGTGCTCTTCATCCCGGTGCTTCTGGGCATGCGGTACCTGTACGTGTGGTCCATCCCGGAAGTGATGGAGGCCGACAGGTACCTGCAGATGAAAGAAATTTATCTGAACGTTCCGTTCTTTGTCGGTCGGGCGATCCTTTACTTTGCGGTTTGGATCGGCCTGGGGTGGGCGCTGACCAAGTGGTCCTATCTGCAGGATTCCACCAAGGATCCGTTGTTGAACCAGCGCATGCGGATCGCGAGTGGGGCCGGGATCGTGGCTTATGTGCTGACCGCCACCTTCGCTTCGTTCGACTGGATGATGTCCATTGATCCCCATTGGTTCTCGTCCATCTACGGTCCCATCTTTTTCGTAAGCCAGGGACTGAGCGCGCTTTGCTTTCTGCTCATCGTTCTGGTCAAGCTTGCCCGGTACGAACCCCTTTCGGGCGCGGTCACGGATGACCGGTATCATTCGCTCGGCAAATGGCTTTTTGCCGCGATCATGCTGTGGGCCTATCTGATGTTTTCCCAGTTCCTCATCATTTGGTCCGGAAATCTGCCCGAGCACATCGCATGGTACCAGCGCCGGATCGGATCGGAATGGAAAGTGCTGGCGCTGCTGCTGACGCTGTTGCATTTCTTTTTGCCTTTCATCATTTTGCTGTCGCGCTTCGTCAAACGGAAAGCGGGCATCCTGTTCAAGATCGCCATCGGCTTGCTGATCATGCGTTATCTGGATCTGTTCTGGCTGATCGTGCCGGATTTGCATGAGGGCGACTTTGTCGTACATTGGCTCGATTTCGTCGTTCCGATCGCGCTCGGCGGGATCTGGTTATCCGTGTTTGCACGGACCTTGAAAGACCGACCGCTGCTCGTGCTGCACGATCCGCGTTTCGAGGATTTGCTCAAGAAGGAAGAGGGAGGACGCCATGACGAATAAATCGCAGGGCGCCCCGCAGAACCCGAATCCGGACTATCAGGATCGCGATATCCTGATCAAGCCGATCGTCATCTTCCTGGTCAGCCTGTTGGTGCTTACCGTGCTTGTCGTGGTCGCCATGGGCGTCTATTTTCGAACGATGGAAAGGCGCATGCAGCGCTTCGAAGAACGCATTCCGGACGAAGCGCGTGAACGGGTGTTACCGCCCGAGCCGCGCCTGGTCGTGGATGAAAAGATGGCCTTGGAAGAGTATCTTGCGAACGCGCGCGCGATTCTTGACAACTACGCGTTGTTGGACGAAGAAGCAGGGGTTGTCCGCATTCCGATTGATCAGGCGATCGAACACGTCGCAGTGCGCGGATTGCCGCGTTGGGAAGATCCCGACGTCCCGGAACCGCCCGAAGCGGAAATAGATGCGGAACCCGACGCCATGGTTGTGCCGGATACGCCTGAACCGGACGCGCCTGAACCGGACGCGCCTGAACCGGACGAGAGCGAACTTGTGGAATGAAAATGCTAATGCGCATCACAGAATTGATGGAGGGCAGCGACCCATTGAAAAACGGTTGTGTGAATCACAATCGGGGCGACACCTTCTGTCAACGGGGGGGCAGGGGGCGCGCGACCGCATGGGTTGCGTCCCTGTGCGCGCTGCTGTTCGCAACTTCCGTATTCGCACAAAACGCCGTTCGGCCGGAGGATCAAGTGCTTGAGCGCCTCGGTTTCGAGCAGAAACTGGATGCGCCGCTGCCGCTCGACGCCGTGTTCACGGATCATCGCGGCGAGGAGATCCTGTTGGGCGATCTCTTTGATGAGCGCCCCGTGATCATCGCGCCCATCTACTATAATTGTCCGATGCTGTGCGGGCTGATCGTGAACGGCTTGCTCGACAGCATCAGGGAAGTGGCGTTCACTCCGGGACAAGACTATGAAATCGTCGTGGTCAGTTTCGATTCGCGCGAAACGGCGGAATTGGCCCGTGCCAATCGCAATGTCTTTCTCGAACAGTTCGGCCGCGACGGCGTCGAACCGGGTATCCATTTTCTGGTCGGGGAAGAGGAGCCCATTCAGCGATTGACCGGCGCGATCGGTTTCGAGTACGAATGGGTCCCTGAGATAAACGATTTTGCTCATCCGAGCGGCGTGGTCCTGGCCACGCCGGACGGGCGGACATCGCGCTATTTCTTCGGTATTCTGTATCCGCCTCGCGACATGCGTTTGGGACTCGTCGAAGCCTCGGAAAATCGGATCGGCAGTCCGGTGGATCGGTTGCTGCTGTTTTGTTATCATTACGATCCCTCCACGGGTGAGTACGGTCTGCTGGTGCATCGTGTGGTGAACACCGCCGGCGCCGTTACCGTGGGTGTTCTGGGACTCTTTCTGTTTGTCATGTTGCGAGCTGAAAAACGACAGCATAACGAATCATCATGAAAATGCCCTTAGCTTTTCTGCCGGAACAGGCGTCCACGCTCGCGCGCGATGTGGACATGCTCTACCTGTTCCTGATCGGGGTCTCGATGTTCTTCACGATCCTGATCGGCGGGTTGATCATCTATTTCGTCATCCGCTATCGGCGCCGATCGGATGCGGATCGACCGGCGCCGCTGCACGGCAATAAACTGCTCGAAGTGGTTTGGACTACCATCCCGCTTGTGCTTGTGATGATCATGTTCTTCTGGGGCGCGGCCGTATTCTACAAACAGTTCCGCCCGCCCGCGGATGCTATGGAGATTCTGGTGACCGGCAAACAGTGGATGTGGAAGATGCAACATCCGAGCGGGCGCTCGGAAATCAACGACCTGCATGTCCCGCTGGGCCGGCCGGTGAAGCTCACGATGACCTCCGAAGACGTCATACACAGCTTTTATATTCCGGCGTTTCGCGCGAAGATGGATGTGGTCCCCGGCCGATACACGAGTTTATGGTTCGAGCCGACGAAGGAAGGGAGTTTTCACCTGTTCTGTGCGGAATATTGCGGCGCGGAACATTCGCTGATGAAAGGATGGGTCCATGTCCTGCCGGAAGACGAATACGAGGAATGGGCTCGTGGCGAGGATCCGGATTTGGCGGAATTGACCCCGGTAGAGGCGGGGGAGCGTCTGTTTACCGAGCTGGGATGCCTTGCGTGTCATAACCCGGCTTCCGGCACGATGGGCCCGGACATGACGGGCTTGTACATGAGCAACGTGGAGCTGGACGATGGACGGACCGTGGTGGCGGACGAAGAGTACATCCGACAATCGATTCTCGAGCCCATGGCGAAGGTGACCAAGGGCTATCAGCCCATCATGCCCACCTACCGGGGGCAATTGGACGAAACGCAATTGATGCAGATCATTGCCTACATCAGATCATTGGGGACGGAATGAGCGCGCAGGCCAAACAGGAAAATTATCTGAACGCGAAGCACACGGTGGCTTCGTGGTTGTTCAGTCTGGATCATAAGCGTATTGCGCTGTTGTACCTGCTCACCATTCTGCTTTTCTTCGTGCTCGGCGGCATTGCAGCGATGTTGTTCCGTGTGGAATTGCTCACGCCCGGCCCGGCCGTGATGGAAAGTGAGACGTACAACCGTCTATTCACCATGCACGGGATCACGATGATTTTCTTCTTCCTGATCCCCTCGATTCCGGCCGTGCTCGGCAACTTCCTGTTGCCCATCATGCTCGGGGCCAAAGACCTTGCGTTTCCGCGCCTCAATCTGGCCAGTTGGTACGTCTTTACCTTCGGCGGGCTGCTAGGTCTCGGCGCCATCATCTTCGGCGGCGTGGACACGGGCTGGACCTTCTACACGCCGTACAGCAGTACCTACGCGAACTCGCAAGTCATCCTGGCCGCGCTGGGCATCTTCATCGCCGGATTCGCCTCCATCATGACCGGGCTGAATTTCATCGTGACCATTCACAAAATGCGCGCGCCCGGCCTGACCTGGTTTCGGCTACCGCTGTTCGTCTGGTCCCACTACGCCACGTCCATCATCATCATCCTCGGGACGCCTGTCGTCGCGATCACCATTCTGTTGGTGGCGATCGAGCGTATCTTTGAAGTCGGCATCTTTGACCCGGCGTTGGGCGGTGATCCGGTGCTCTTCCAGCACCTGTTCTGGTTTTATTCGCATCCGGCCGTATACATCATGATCCTGCCGGGCATGGGCGTTATCAGCGAGATCATCGCCTGCTTCTCGCGCAAACGCATCTTCGGCTATCCGGTAGTGGCCTTGTCGAGTCTGGCCATTGCGATCCTCGGCTTCTTTGTCTGGGGCCATCACATGTTTGTCAGCAGCCAGTCCATGTACGCCGGAATGATCTTCTCGATCCTTTCGTTTCTCGTAGCCATCCCTTCCGCGATCAAGGTCTTCAACTGGGTGGCCACCATGTATGGCGGCTCGGTAAAACTCGATACGCCGATGCTCTATGCGCTCGGTTTCCTCGGCCTGTTCATCATCGGCGGGCTGACCGGCCTGTTCCTGGCCACGATGGCCGTGAACGTACACGTGCACGACACCTATTTCGTCGTCGCCCACTTCCACTACGTCATGGTCGGCGGCATGGTCATGGCGTTCTTCGGCGGGCTTCATTTCTGGTGGCCGAAAATCACGGGCAAGTTGTTCCCGGAACTGCTGGGCCGGATTACCGTCGTTATTATCTTTATCGGCTTCAACCTGACCTTCTTCCCGCAATTCATCGTCGGATACCTGGGCATGCCGCGTCGCTACCATATCTATCCCGAAGAATTTCAGTTCCTGCATGTCTTGTCCACGGCCGGCGCGTCCGTCCTTGCGATCGGCTACATGTTGATGGCCGTCTACCTGCTGTATTCCCTCGTGCTCGGGCCGAAAGCGTCCCGGAACCCGTGGAAAGCGGCCGGATTGGAATGGACCACGCCGTCCCCGCCGCCGACCCATAACTTCAGCGAGCCGCCCGTGGTCAAGTTCGAGGCGTACGCTTATGACGAGGAAGAGGTGTATCAGGACGATGCGGAACCCGGAGACAAAGGACATGGCTGACGGACAAGCGCATACGCCGAATCTGGCGCATCATTTCGACTCCATGGATCAGCAACGGGAATCCTCTTCCCTGGGGATGTGGCTGTTTCTCGCGCAGGAAGTCATGTTTTTCGGCGGGCTGTTCGTGGCCTATGGCGTCTACCGCTTCAAATATCAGGAAGCCTTTGCCGTCGCCAGTAACCATCTCAGCGTGGCTTGGGGCGCGTTCAACACCGTCGTACTCATTTGCAGCAGCCTGACCATGGCCCTGGCCGTGCGCGCCGCCCAACTCGGCGACAAGAAACGAATCATCCGTTATCTGGTGGCCACCATTCTGCTCGCCTCCCTGTTTCTCGGGGTAAAAGGGATCGAGTATACGGAAAAATATCATGATCAACTCGTGCCCGGCCCGACCTTCCAGTATGAGCCGGATTTCGATCAATATGCCGTCCCCGTCACCGCGGAAACGGCGCATCCAAACTTCGCCGGCCACGTGCACCTGTTCTACTCGTTTTATTTCGTCATGACCGGCATGCACGCCTTGCACATGGTGATCGGCATAGGGCTGATGATCTGGCTGATCGTGAAAGCGCAGCGCGACCGGTTCTCCCGGGAATACTATGCCCCGGTTGAAATGACCGGGCTCTACTGGCATTTCGTCGATATCGTCTGGATCTTTCTGTTTCCCCTCGTCTACCTGGTGTGGAGGCATTGATGAGCGAGCATGGACAACCGCATATTGCCCCGCTGAAGACCTATCTGAATGTCTTTGCCGCTCTCATGGCGCTCACGGTACTTACGGTGGGGGTGGCCTATTTCGACCTCGGCGCCATGAATATCCTGGTCGCCGTTACGATCGCCTGTATAAAGGCGTACATCGTGATCCTGTATTTCATGCATGTGAAATACAGTGCGCGGATCATCTGGTTGACCGCCGCCGCCGGCTTTATCTGGTTCGTCCTGATGTTTGCCCTGACCTTGGCGGACTATGCAACGCGAGGCTGGCTCCCGTTCCCGGAAGCGTGGTAGTTAACCAGTGGCAGGCAAATAACATGAAAGAAATGTCAATGTCCCCACTGGCCGCTGTCCCGGCGTCGTCCGATTCGGCGCGATCGCCGCGCCTGGTCTGGGTGCACGGTACGGCCTTGTTGCTCGCCTTTTTCGCATTGCTCCTGATCGCCTTCGGCGGTCACGTCACCACCATTGACGCGGGTGATACGGAGCCCGCCTGGTCGCTGCGTTTCTGGGACTGGTTCATTTCGTGGTCGGAACTCGACGGCGGGCACTTTTATGAAATGACGCATCGTCAGCTCGGCACCATCGTCGGTTTTCTGGCGATCTTCATGGTCGCCTTGATGTGGCGCTTCGAGCCGCGCGCGTGGGTGCGCCGGCTGGGGTATGCTGCACTCGCTTTAATCGTCGTGCAGGGCGTGTTGGGCGGCATTCGTGTGTTGGTGGTATCCGATCCCTCCGTTCAGGAAACGGCCATGCAAGCCACCGGCGTCGCGAGTCCGTTCGGTGTGCGCGTACTGTTCGGCATGGTGCATGCCGCGTTGGGTCTCATATTGTTCGCGGGCTTGATCGCCATCACCGATATCACCTCGGCGCGCTGGTCTGCCTCGCCGTTGCCTGTGCGCGCCAAAGCGGTGCGACTGCTTCGGGGCATGCTTGGCTGGACGATTGCCGCACTGCTTGTGCAGGTTCTGCTCGGCGCATGGCTGCGTCACGCCGGCTGGCAAGTCGGCGTGATTATCATACATGCCGTCGGCGGGTTATTCGTAGCGCTTTTCGTACTTGTCATCGCCGTCCTGGCCTACGGTTTGGGGCGCGAAGCGACCCTCATACGAAAGCCCGCATTCGTCCTGGCCGCTCTGGTGCAGGTCCAGATCTTCATGGGCATCTTTTCTTTCGCTCTGCCCGATATCGTGTCGGTGCGGACGCTGCACCACATCATCGGCGCCTTGTTGCTCGCGTTAACCGTCATGCTCGCTTTTCGGGCTTGGTCTTTAGTATATCCTGTGGCCGAAAATGAAAACGCTTAAGCCTTACTTCGAAATGTCCAAGATGCGGATTGTGACGATGGTGCTCGTCACGACTTCCATAGGCTATTTTCTCGGGGGGCGCGACACGGTGGGGAGCGGATGGCTGGTATGGGTCTTAACGCTGCTGGGAACCGGCATGGCCGCCGCGGGCGCCGCGTGTCTGAATAACTATCTCGAGCGCGATCTCGACGCCCGTATGCTGCGAACCCGTCGCCGGGCCTTGCCGGCGGGCGATATCGACCCCGGAAGCGCGCTCATGTACGGCATCGTCATGGTCTTGGGCGGCGTCACCCTGCTTGTGTGGCAGGTCAATCTGCTCTGTGGATTTCTCGTCCTGCTTACCGCCTTCCTGTATGTCCTCGTTTATACGCCGATGAAGCGTTGGACCTGGCTCAACACCTCGATCGGCGCAATTCCGGGCGCCCTGCCGCCCGTGAGCGGATGGGCGGCGGCGAGCGGACAGCTTGATCCGGGCGCGTGGGTATTGTTCGCCATTCTCTTTGCGTGGCAACATCCGCACTTTTATGCCATCGCCTGGATGTACCGCGACGATTACAAAGAAGCCGGCTTCAGGATGTTGCCCGTCATCGATCCGTCCGGTGAACGGTTGTTCCGGCATATCCTCGCGCATTGCGCGGTCTTGATCGTTGTGGCCGCCTTACCGACGTTTATCGGGATGACGGGGTGGATTTACTTTTTCGGGGCGTTCCTGGCGGGGTTGATGATGTTGGAAGTCGGAATTCGCCTCTGGCGCACCCATAACATGACCGACGCGCGTCGCGTCCTGCGGGCGTCCGTATATTATCTGCCGTTCCTGCTGGTCATGATCGCCTTGGATTTCGTGTGGTAGGTCTTAACCGAATTGCGGCTCCCGCCGAGCCGAGATTCGAGGGAGAGTTATAGACGTTTCTTGCGATATTGATAATCGCTTACGAGAGAACATTCCTCTTGGAGGGACGCGCTTCTGCGCGTCCGGGTCACGCGGAAGCGTGACCCTCCAATGCAGACATTATAGGGACAGAGACTTTCCGCGGTTCTAACGAAATATGATCGAACTACATCATATACCTACCATCAACGCCTTGCTCAACGGCGTGGCGACCTGTTTTCTGCTTGCCGGCTGGATATTTATCCGGCGCGGCGAGCAAAAGAGACACATGCAGGCCATGATTGCTGCGCTCGCCGTCTCGGCGCTCTTTCTCGGGTTCTATCTCTATTATCACTTCAACGTCGGCGCCGTAACCCGCTACGAACGGCAAGGCATCCTGCGTCCGATCTATTTTTTCATCCTTTTCACGCATATCCCGCTCGCCATGTTGGTGGTTCCGGGTTGTCTGGTCGCCGTCTGGCATGCCTTTCGCAAGAATTTCGAAAAACACGTAAAAATCACCCGCTGGCTCTGGCCCGTCTGGATCTACGTTTCCATTACAGGCGTGCTCATATACTTGATGTTATACGTATTTCATTGACAAGAAAATCAAGCAATATATTGATTTTCATGCCCTTGCTAAAATTTCTTGACGGTAAGGGAGTTCTTCTATAACCTCTCTGCTCAACGTTGTATTCCATTCGAGTGCCTCGTGCGGGGCGGAAGGCGGGATCTTGGCGCCAGTCATTAAGTCGCATAGTGCGTGGGCGATTATCATAGCCTGCGGAAAATCCGAGCAGATAGCACCGGACGTGGATACGGCGTTCCTGCAATTGGGTGAACAACCCATTCTCGCGCATTCCTTGATTGCCTTCGAACGATGCCAGGAGATTGAGGGCATTGTCGTTGTGGCGGCCAAGGATCGCCTTGAATCCGTCGTCGGCATGGCGCGTATGTATGGCACGCCGAAGCTCAAGAAGATCGTGGGCGGCGCCATTCAAAAGACCACCTCCATCAAGGCCGGGCTGAATGCGTTGGAAGACGAAAACCCCTCCATTGTGGTCATTCACGAGGCTTCGCAGCCTTGTGTCACGCCGCATGTCATCTCGGAGACCATTAAGGGCGCCAAACGTTACACTGTAGCGGCGGCGGCCGAGAAGCTGGATATCCCGGTGGCCGTGGTCCCCAAAGGGTTGAAAGCCACGAAAAGCATGAACGGGAACAACACGTGGGCTCTCGAAATGCCCGTGGCCATTAAACGCGATCAGTTGGCTAAGATGCTGGGTATGGGAAGGAGCAAGACGAAAGTGGAGGAGAACGATTTCTCTGAAAAGCTCTACAAAGGCGCCTACCTGGTGCAAACCGATCGGCCCAACCTGCGCATTCGGAACGTCACGGATATCCAGATCGTCGCCGCCGCGTTGCGCGTGTGACGAAGAATGGTTGAGGGTTAATGGTTAATGGGGGCGCTTCCAATCGTTG
>SLGY01000048.1 GCA_007136425.1 Kiritimatiellia bacterium | reverse complement strand
GTGTTGATTTATTCCCGGCGCGTCGCAAGCGACGGCCCTACAGTCCAACGAACGAAGCATTTTGTAGGGCCGCCGCTTGCGGCGTGCCGATTTCGTCACACGATTTCGAATAGATCAACACTCCCGTGAGGCGGTGGATGGCACGCCCAACAAAGGTTTTTCAACGGGCTGTTAGCTCTCCCAGAACGCTTTCAGCTTGCCGATCCCTTCGCGGATGCGGTCCACATCGATGCCGGAATAGGCGAATCGAATGAAGACGCGATCTTCGTCCGGCAACGGCTTGCCGAAATGACTGCGCGAACAGAAAGACACACCCGTGTTCTTGAGCGCTTCCGTGCGCAGATCCGCTTGTGAACTGTAGCCCTTGCGCTCATACACGCCGGTGACGTCCGCAAAGAGGTAGAAGGTCACAGGCGCCTTATAAACGGATACGCCCTCGATGTCGTTGAGCAGGTCAACCAGCACATCGCGCCGTTCCTGGAGCACCTTGATGATTTCCTCGTGCCCGGATTGGTCGCCCTGCAGGGCTTCCACACCCGCATGTTGAATGAAGGTGGTGGTGCATGATTCGTAGTTGACGTTCAGTTTGTTGAATACATCGATGACTTCCTTCGGGCCGAGTGCGCCGCCGAGGCGCCAGCCGGTCATCGCGTACTTCTTCGAGAACGTGTAAGCGATGAGCGTGCGTTCCTGCATGCCGGGCAGGCTCGCGATGCTCTTGCTCTTCCCGGTGTAGCGAATGTCGAAATACGGCTCGTCGGAGAAGACGAAGAGGTCATGTTTCTGCGCGAGATCGGCCAGCCACTGCATTTCGTCATCGTCGGATTCCGCGCCGATGGGGTTCTGGCCGTTGTTGTAGTAGATCAGGCGTGTGCGCGGGGTGATGGAGGATTCGACCTTTTCGCGGTCGATCATGAACCCTTTATCGGTCGGGACATAGCCGTACGGCACCGCCACGCCGCCCAGGTATTCGATTTGCGATTCGTAAATGGGATAGCCGGGATTCGGATAGAGCACTTCGTCGCCCCGGTCCATGAGCGTCATGGCAAATTTCCCGATTGAAGGTTTGCCGCCCGGTTGCACGGAGACCTGCTCGGGAGAGTAGGTAATACCGCGCGCCTTGCCTATATCCTCGGCCAGCGCGGCGCGTAGTTCGGGGATCCCGGGTGCGGGACCGTAGCCTGTCTTGCCGTCCAGCATGGCCTTGTAACCCGCTTCGATGATGTTGAGCGGGGTGCGGATATTCATGTCCCCGAGATGAAAGGGAAATACGTCATTCCCTTGATCGGCCCATGCGCGTGCATCAGCGGATACGGCGAAGGCGGTTTCGGTTCCCAGTTTCGCGATTCGTTTGGCCAGCTTGATACTCATACCGTTGCTCCTTTCTAAAAACGTTCAATGATAAGCCATTAAGGAGCGATAGCAATAAAAACAGGCGGCGATTTGCATAGCGATTGGGTTTCCCTGATGAGGGGTTCGGGGGCGGGAACGTAGCAGCCCGTTGAAGAACTCATGGCCACATAGTCCACGCCCTCACGGGCGCGGCTACATTATAGTCTTCTTCGTAGCCGCCGCCGTGAGGCGGTGGATGGCACGCCTAACAAAGGTTTTTCAACGGGTGTTTAGGATTGCTTGCGCAGGTACGCGTTCTTTTCCTTAGCCAGGACGCCGGCCAAGGCGATCAGTGCGATCAGGTTCGGAATGGCCATGAGGCCGTTCAGCGTGTCGGCGATGTCCCAGATCGCTACCAGACCGCCGATAGCGCCCACGAAGAGGAAGCAGAGGAATAGAATTCGGTACGGCACGATAATTCGATGTCCAAAAATGTATTCCCAGCTCTTTTCCCCATAAAAACCCCAGGTCAGCATGGTGGAATACGAGAAGAACAGGAGGCCGAACAGCACGATATATCCGCCGGGTCCCGGCAACGAATCATTGAAGGCCGTGGACACGAGTTCCGCTCCGGTGGTGCCCGTTTCAAGTGCGCCCGAAAGAATGACGACCAGCGCGGTCATGGTACAGACGACGAGTGTGTCAATGAAGGTTTCCCATATGGCCCACATGCCCTGGCGCACCGGCGTGTTGCGCGCCTGCGCGTGCACGATGGAACTGGCGCCGAGGCCGGCCTCGTTGGAAAAGATTCCGCGCGCGATGCCGTACCGGATCGCGGCGGCCACACCGGCGCCCGCAAATCCGCCTGTGGCGGAGACGGGATTGAACGCGTGATAGAAGATTTGGCCGAACGCCCAGCCAAGACGGTCGATGTTGAGCACGATAATGATCAACGCGCCGAGCACATAGACGATACACATGAACGGCACGATGGCTTGGGCCGTGTGCGCAATGCGCTTGATCCCGCCAAGGATGACCATGCCGACAAGGAGCACGATGACCACGCCGGTGACCCAGGTCGGGACGTTGAAGCCTGTTTCCATCGCGTGCGCGGCGGTGTTGGCCTGAACCATGCAGCCGATCCCGAAAGCGGCCAAACCGGCCAGCAGACCGTAGGTGACCGCCAACCATTTCCAGCGCGGGCCGAGCCCCCGTTCGATGTAGAACATCACGCCGCCGGACACCTCGCCTGTCTCTTCATCGATTACGCGGTACTTCAAGCCCAGCGTGGCTTCACCAAATTTGGTCGCCATGCCGACCAGCGCGGTCAACCACATCCAGAACACCGCGCCCGGTCCGCCCAGCGCGATGGCGGTGCTGACGCCGGCGATATTGCCGACTCCGATGGTGGCCGCCATGGCGGAGGCCACCGCCTGAAAGGACGTAATGGCCCCGCCTTCCTCTACTTTGGACCGGGAAAAGAGGCGACCGAAACTCTGGTTCCACGCATGGCCTAGATGAAGGAATTGAAAAAAGCCGAGGCGAAAGGTAAGATATAGGCCCGTGCCGACGAGCAGAATCATGAACGGCGGACCCCAAACGACGGAGTTCAGCCAATTGTTAAAGGCCATGATGTTTTCGAGCATGTAATGATCCCTCCCTGATTGATCGGCACAGGGTGCAGAGGTGGCCACTTCAAGTCAATTGGAAACTCTGTAGTTGCGAAAGGCGTCATGATATGGAATGGTTAACCCTTGTCCCGACTCGGTAGAGGGGCGAATCATGGAGGAATAACGTCATGCCAGTGAAGGAATTGGGAGCGTTGCATTCAGTGGGGAAGGGCATTGCCCGGATTGACGCGGATGAAAAAGTGCGCGGCAAGGCCCAATATGCGGATGATTTGCATGTGCCGGGTGCCTGGTATGGTTACGTGGTGCGCTCCCCTGTTTCTCACGGACGTCTGAGCGGCTTGCGTATGGATTCCGATTTTGACTGGAGCCAAGTCGTCGTCGTCACTCCCGAGGACATACCCGGCAACAACATCGTGGACATGATGGGCCGGGACATGCCCTTCATCGCGCACGCCGAAATCCAATATCTGGGCGAGCCGGTCGCATTGGTCGCAGCCCCGACCCGGCATCTGGCGTGCGTGGCAGGCAGCCATATCCACCCCGATATCGAGGAGTTTCCCCCGCTGCTGACCCTTCAGGAAATGGTCGCCCAATACAAGGAGGACCCTTCCAAACTGCACGAACTGTCCGCGCAGACGATTCGGAAAGGCGATGCAGATAAGGCGGTGAATGAAGCCGATATCGTGATGGAACGCGAATACAGCGCAGGCCATCAGGAACAGCTTTACATCGAACCGCAAGGGATGGTTGCCGTTCCCGAATCGGACGGGACCATGTTTGTCCACGGCAGCATGCAATGTCCCTATTATATCAATCCGGAATTGTGCGAGACGCTGGACATTCCCCCCGAAAAGTTGCGCGTGAAACAGTCGGCTGTCGGCGGCGCATTCGGCGGGAAGGAAGAGTTTCCGACCCTGCTGGCGGGTTACTGCGCGTTGCTGGCGCTCAAGGCGAAGCGACCGGTGAAGATCATCTACGACCGAAACCAGGACATCCTCTTCTCAACAAAACGACATCCGTCCTGGTCGCGTTACCGCGTGGGATTGAACAAGGACGGGACCATCCAAGGGATTCGCTGCGAGTTTCTGCTGGACGGCGGCGCATACACGACGTTGAGCCCGGTCGTTATGTATCGCGGCATTCTCCATTCAGCGATGGGCTATCGCTGTGACAATGTGTCCATTGACGGACATGTGTACCGGACCAACACCTTCCCGAACGGCGCGTTTCGCGGCTTCGGCGCGCCGCAAGCCTTGTGGGCGTGGGAATCGATGATCGACGAATTAGCGGAAGCGTGCGGAATGACCCCGCACGAGTTTCGACTCAAGAACTGCCTGCATGAGGGTGATGCCACCCCGACCGGCGGATTGCTCCGTGATAGTGTCGGCTCGCCCGAGGTGCTGGAGAAGACGCTTGAGCGCTGTAACTTCGGGGAAAAATTCAAGCAATGCAGTCACGGCCGGCGCGGCGAGAAGAAATGGTACGGGATCGGTCTTTCCTTCTTTGCGCACGGTTCCGGATTTACCGGCGACGGCGAGGCGCGGATCAAGGCCAAGGCCGCGCTTGACCTGGAGCCCGGAGATAACGGCAAGCCCGTTGTGAATGTGCGGATCAGCTCCACGGAAATGGGGCAGGGGACGTGTACGATCATGCCGCAAGTCGTTGCCGATGCCATGTCGATTGATGTCCGGCATGCGTATTACCCCATGCCGGATACGTTCAAAGTCCCCGACAGCGGTCCGACCGTGGCGTCGCGCACCGCCATGGTCGTCGGCAGCACGGTGTTCGGCGCGGGCCGGAAGATGAAGGCGGACTTGGAGGCGTTTGCTTCTGAAGCGTTATTTGAGGGGCAGCCGGTGACCTTGGATCAGGATCGGTTTCGCGGCTCGTATGGTGACAAGGAAATGTCCTTTGAGGAGGTCGCCGCCGAGTACCTGGCCCGCAAGGGGCCATTGCGGGTCTATGACCAATTCCAGTTACCCGATTTCATTAAGTGGAACCAGAATACTTTTGAGGGTGACGCCTATCCCGCATATTCATGGGGATGCAATGTCGCCGAACTGGAAGTGGACACGCTGACGTTCGAGATCAAGGTGACGAAGGTCACCGCGTATTACGATATCGGGCGTCTGTTGAATCCGGTGTTGGCCAAGGGACAGATCGAGGGCGGCCTCGTGCAGGCGCTCGGCTATGCGATGATGGAAAAGATTGAGGTCAAGGACGGGAAGTACGACGCGGACCGGATGCAAACGTATGTGATCCCGACAACATTGGATATTCCCGAAATGGACCTGCATTTTGTTGAGTATCCATGGGAGCACGCTCAGCCCGGCGCGAAGGGAGTGGGTGAGATCCCGATGGATGGGTTGGCGCCGGCGATTGCCAACGCGCTGGTACAGGCTACCGGTATTCGCATGCGCGATCTGCCGATTACGCCGGAGAGACTTTTCCAAATGATGCAGGAGGAGAAGACGGCCTGATATCCGGCTGTGGAGGGACGGGCTCCGTCCCGTCCTGCCCGGCGAATGCGGCATGAAAGGGACGACACGGAGGTCGTCCCTCCAATAGGAAACGATGGATGGCGGCAAGTGACAAGGTTACAGGATCATGAACAAAGTAAAGCGAACATGGAACATCAACGGAGAGCGACGCGAGGCGGAGATCCCTCCCGTTCGGCGTTTTCTGGATGTGTTGCGTGAAGACTTGAACCTCAAAGGCTCGAAAGAGGGGTGTGGCGAAGGCGAGTGCGGCGCGTGTACCGTCATTGTGGATGGCGAAGCCGTTTTGTCCTGCATGTTGCCGGCGGGACAGGTCCCGGACAATGCCGAAGTAACCACGGTCGAAGGATTGGAGAAGACGCCGGGCGGCCGTCTCTTGCAGGCGGCGTATGCCGAGAAGGGCGCGGCGCAGTGCGGATTCTGTATCCCCGGCATGATCGTTTCATCGTACGCGATGTTGTCTCGGGATCCCGACATGGATCCGGACCGGATTCGGGAGGCGCATGCCGGCAACATATGCCGCTGCACGGGGTACGAAAAAATTGTTGAGGCCATTCAATCCGCCGCGGAACAGTGGCCCGCCGAGGCGAAAGGGTAAAAGGGTGAGCACGGTTTCTGCGAAGACATTTGATGATGTGGCCTGCGCATTCCCGGCGACCTTGCAGGAGGCGCTCGAACTGATGGCCGACGAGAACACGCGCGGACGTCCGCTGGCCGGCGGGACCGACCTGATGGTGCAATGGGAGTCCGGCGTGCTGGACATGCCGGAACGCGCGGTCAGTGTGAAGCATCTACCGGAATTGCGGAACATCGAAGAAGCCGACGGAGAGATCGTCATCGGCGCGAGCGTCACGCATATGGGTATTCGACGATCGCCGCTCACGCAGAAATATCTCCCTTCGCTCGTAGACGCGGCGGCGACGATCGGGGGCTTCCAAATTCAAACCATGGGTACGATCGGCGGTAGCGTGGCCAACGCCAGTCCGGCCGGCGATTTGGCTCCTTCCCTGATGATCACGGACGGGACGGTCGTGGTCGCGAGTGTGCGGGGCGAACGCGAGGTGCCCGTGACGAAGTTCTGGACCGGGTACCGTCAAATTGATCTGCAGCCGGACGAATTGATTGTGCGTTTCCGCCTCCCGAAGATGCCGGAAGGGTATCGCGAAGTGTGGCGCAAACTCGGCCCGCGCCAGGCGCAGGCCATTTCCAAGGTCATGGGCAGTTGCCGCGGGCACGTGGCGGACGGCGTGGTCAAATCGTTCCGTGTCGCCATCGGCAGTATCGCGCCGACTTGTGTGCGGCTATACGACGTTGAGAAGTGGGTCGAGGGGAAGAAGCTCGACGAAGCCGTCTTGGCCGAGGCGGAACAGCGTACGTCGGACGGCATCAACCCGATCGCCGATATCCGTTCCACCGCCGAATACCGAAAATGGGTCACCGGTCGCATGGTCCGCGGATTTTTGGAACAACTGGCGGGGTTATAAAGCCGCGATAAGACCTCCGCCGCATTGTGTATCAAGGGCGTATGGCCTTCGAGGAATACGACAACAGCTTCAGGTTCCGTGTTTGGGATTTGTAGGCCAGCCCTCTGCGGCTGGCGGGAAGACGCCGGACACGGAGGTCCGGCCTACAACGGCGG
>SLGY01000042.1 GCA_007136425.1 Kiritimatiellia bacterium | reverse complement strand
CCGCACATACTCGCAGCGAGTATGTGCGGGACGAAGCTCGATATGACTATTACTTCCCTTTGTCATTCCTCGACGCCGCGATAGATAATGATAGCGTTGGTCCCCGAGATGACGTATTGCACGCGGGAACCCCAGCCTCGCTCGTCGTCCGGCAGGGAAGGATCTTTCGAAAGCGTGTGGACGAGTTCCTCATCCGAAATGGTGGCCGGTCGTCGTTCCGGTGGCACGCCTTTGAAGTCGTCTTCAAAAAGCAGCCTGCGACTTTCGGGCGCGATATTGCGGCGCGGATAGGTAATCTCCCCGTGCGGCGTCTCAATCATGACGGAATCCCGATCGATATCCCGGATGACGCCTTCGCGGGCCGCGCCCGTAATGAGTTCAATTCGGACGCGGTCGCCGGGTTGCGGCGGATGGAAGGGTTCCACGGTTGTCGGGATACGGTCCAGGAGTCTGCGCGGATCCGTTACATCCGGATGATCGCGGAATGCAAGATACCCGAATCCGACCAGGACCAGTACTGTTATGACTATGGCAAAGCGGGCCACGTCTCTTTACGTCTTCTTTATTTGCGTCTTCAGCCAATCCAGCAGCGCTGCGCGATCTTCAACATGTCCTTCCAGTTGCTGCGCATAAGCCTCTCGTAACAGACGCCCGATTTCGGGTCCTTCCGGTACGCCGAGTGCGAGCAGGTCGTCTCCCCGAACCCAGGGATCTGGAAGGGCGGGTTCATCTTGCAGCGTCTCCCGGTATTCTTTCAAAAAGTGGTAATTCGTCAAGTCGCCATGACTGCCGAGGCAGTCCAGCCGGTGCAGCTCCAGCTCGGTATCGAACGTGGGCGAGGCGATGAGCGCGCGCAGTTTGGCGCGTCGCATTTCGCGGACGTGCATGAAACGCATATGGTTGCGCACGCATTGCACGACGGCGCTTACAAGTGCGTTTGGGAAGCGCAGGCGTCGGAGTATTCGTTCCGCCATGTCCGCGCCCTTCTTGTCGTGCGTGTCAAACCGGATCCGGTCGCGTCCGTCCCGGCCGGGCCCGACACGGGCGGTGGGCGGTTTGCCGACGTCGTGGAGTAGGACCGCCAAGGCCAGTTCGGTGGTGGGTTGTTGCATCAGATCGAGCATCATACAGACGTGCGTAAAGACGTCGCCCTCGGGATGAAACTCGGGCGGCTGTTCGACGCCGACCATGGCGTCAACTTCAGGCAGGATGACGGGCAATAGTCCGGCATCGTGCAGCCGGCGTAGCGCGAAGCCCGGCTTGACTGATTCGGTGAGGATCCGGACGAGTTCGTCCCGGATGCGTTCAGGGCTGATGCGCGCGATCAGATGGGCATGTTGCACAATGGCGTTCCAGGTCACGGCTTCCATCGTAAAATCCAGCGTGCTTGCGAAACGAATGCCGCGAAGCATGCGCAAATGATCTTCCTGAAAGCGTCGGCCCGGGTCGCCGACGGCGCGAATCTGCTTTGAGCGCATATCTTCGCGTCCGCCCACGAAGTCCAGGACCTGACCCTCGATGGGGTCGTAGAAAAGCGCGTTAATGGTGAAATCGCGACGTTGGGCGTCTTCCCGCGCATCGGTGAAGGTGACTTCGTCCGGGCGACGTCCGTCGCTATATAGCGACTCCTTTCGGAAGGTGGCGACTTCGTACAGGGCGCCGTCCCGGACCACGCCGATGACGCCAAAGGCTTTGCCGATGGCTACGGTCTTCGAGAATAGAGGCGCAATCTGGTCCGGGCGGGCGGAGGTGACGATGTCGATATCTTTGGGTGTTCTGCCCAACAGTTTGTCGCGCACACAGCCCCCCGCCCAATACGCGTCATGTCCGCGTGTGCGCAATGTGTTCAAGATGTCGAGGGCGCCCAGTTCGAGTTGCGTAAGCGGGTGGTCCGGGCGGCCGCCGGACCGGGCCGAAGTACTATTCGTCATCGCCCCGGGAGGTGTCGCGGGCCAGGGTCACGACGCCCCGGCTCAGACGCCTGTTACAATAGGTGATGAACTGTTCGCGGTCGGACGGGGAGATGTAGATGGGCACTTTGGTATCGCTCATCTGGATCCGTACGAGCGACTTCGACGAGGTCGCGTAGAATTGGGAGGTGGAAGTGAAATTGGGCCGCCTGACCCCTTCCACGGATTGAATGGAAGAGAACGGCAACGGGAGCACGTACAGCCAGCCCTCGATCAGAATGCCTTCTTCACAGGCGCGATAAGCGCGCGATGGATAGACCAGGGGGCGGAGCGTGACCGCCAGGTCCGAGAGGAGCGACCCGTCGAAGCGACTCGGCGTGAGCACGTCCCATTCGATATGCTTGAAACGCAGTAGATGGCGCGCCATTCGTATGCGTGCCACGAGCAGGGTGATAACCAGCACGCCAAGGACCCAGAACAGGATTTCCAACGGGTTGCCGGTCACAATTTGTGCCGCCACCCCCCTGTCTTCCAGGCCGAGCAGCCTTATATAGGTTATGATCGAAAAGATCAGGGGCGAAAACAAGTGACTGAATGAGGTCGATATCTGGTCGATGGCGGAATAGGCCATGAGCAGGTGAATCACGTAGAGGCCCACAATCCCGACAGCCCAGAAGAAGGTGACCTGGTCTTGGAAGGTGGCCTGTTCCGCGCGTCTTTCCATCTGTGCGCGTTCAACAAGCGAAAGCTCTTCGGGGTCGGGCGTATGCTGCATCTCCAGCCATATGGGGATCGCGAGCGAGGTGATCACGAATACCACGGCCAATAATTCCAGTTCCCACGGCCAACCGGCCGGCCCCCATGTCTTGTGCTTATTCATGTCGCTATGATGGTATCCCCCTCAAGTGCCTTTAGAGATTGGATTAAAAGGGGCGAATGCGCAATGAAAATCTAACGAATTATTCGTGCCTTGGAAAAGGGGCTCTCATGCCATCCTTTTAGACGCGCAATGCGCCGGTATGGGAGGATTCTTGGGTGTTGCCCTTTAGGGCGCAGGGCGATAGTATCCTGCGTCGTTTCTCCCCTCTGTGACGTGTGGGGAAGTCCGTTTTGCATAAGGAGTCATGAAGATGCCTGTATGGTCCGAACAACAAGTGCGTAATGAAGCCCTGATCCAATCCTCGCGCTATATGCGCGACCGCGTGGAGTCCGAACCGCTGGCCTTTCGGTTGAATGTGCTGAGCGACGCCGCGTTGGACGCGTCGTCGCGCTCGGTACTGCAGGCGTTGGAAATCGATGCCGCCCGTATTGCGCTGCAAACATTGGCCTCGCTTGCGAAAATCAATGAACTGGATCATTTAGGCGGCGGACTTGATCTGATCCCGGCTTTTGCCATGACCATGGCGGTGGCGGACAACGAAAAGGTGACCTACACGTTCGAACACGCGCACACGAGTGTAGGGCATTACGCCGTCCTGGCCGCATGGGACTATCTCGACCGACAGTGGGTCATCGACACGTTCCGGCGCGGCCTGGACATCGCCGGTCATGTGAGCTGGCTGCCCGGCGGGACCCAACTGAACGGGGGGCGGTTGGGCGTCATGATCCCCACCGCCGTCGGCCAGGCCCTGGGTTTGCGCGCTCTGCATGGAGACGACGCGTGGGTCATCTGCCACTGCGGAGACGCCGGCTGGATATCCGGGCAGGCGCTGAACGGATTCAATGGAGCTGATTTTCACGGTGCGCCGATGACGTTTGTCATGCATCGGAACGGCATTCAATTGTCCGGCACGAACAAGGCGATCATGGACAAGGACCCGCGGCCGATCATCGCGTCCATGGGGATCGAGATTATTGAGATCCCGTCGCTGTTGGATGCCGATTCGCTCTATGCCGCGTATCGCCAAGGGTGCGAGTTGGCTCGGTCTGGTCGCCCGAATCTGATCTATCCAACCGGCTACCCGGATGAGACCCTGACCGGATTTGGCGAGAAGTACGGCGTGACCAAGGAGCTTGAATCCTTCGCTGCGGAGCACGGTGTGAAAATGGGGACGAAGATCTGGATTCCGGGTTCCCTGATGAGTTATCGCGATTTGATTCCCATGTTCGAGTGCCTGTTCCACGTCAATAACCTGCCCGGCGGGGAAGGCCACCATGACGGGCACATGAAGGGCCGCTCGCTGGAAGAGGTGTTGGAGAATCCGTTGCTCCAAATGGAGCCTGACCAAAAGGCGGCGTTGGAAGAGGCGCGTGGACGCGAGCGTGCGGTGGTCGTCACCGAGGCGCGCCCGAAGGTCGGGACGCCGAACTTAGCGGTTTCGGATAAGGATGCGGCGGCCGTCGAACTGCCGGGCGTCGGAAAATCAGCCAGTCCGCGTGCGGGTGTGGAGCCGGGGTACGCGCTGATCGCGAAGTCACATCCGGAAAGCGTGTTTGTTGTTTCCTGCGATCTGGACCCGTCCACCAAGCTGGGCAAAGCCAAGACGTTTCTCCAGCCCGATCATCAGTTTGAGATGAGTATCGAGGAACAGGTCTCCGCCATGATGGCTAATGGGTTGGCGATGACCGGAAATCGTCCGCAACTGAACGTGTTTTCCACGTTCGCTGCATTCTTTGAGGGGATCGCGCGCGAAGGGCTGGAAATGTGGCGCTATCACCGGAACCTGAACGGCGTGAACGAAGGGCTGAATGTTACGTTTCATTTATCGCACGTTGGCGCGTGTACGGGCCGCGATCACTTTTCCGGCTGGAGCCTGGATTGGATCACGTTGGCGTTGGGTTATCTACCATACCTGCACCGATTCTATGCCCCGGCTGACGCGCGCGCCGCGTTTATTGCCGTGCGCGATTTGGCCGCGCATTATGGGGGCCATCTTATCGGTATACCGCGCGATAACCTGCCGATCCTGGCGAAGCAGGACGGGAGTGGCCCGCTTTGGGAACCGGCGGACGCGTGGGAACCGGTAACGGCCTATCGGCAATACGAAGGGGCGAAGAAGGCGGTGCTGGCTGTCGGCGCGCCCGCTTATCTGGCCGGCGAGGCGGCGGACGAGGTGAAGAATGCGGACGTCTACATCGTCAACGGGTTCCCATTGCCGGATGCGACGTTGCCTTCGCTCTGCGACAAGTATGCGGAGGGCATCGTTACGATCGAAGATGGCCTTATCGCCACGCCGGAAACCGGATTGCGCGGCTTCGCGGGCTTGGTCCGGACGGCGGCTTACGGCCAGGGAGTTCCGCTCGAGCACATTGGCATAGTCGATCCGCGGGTGGCCCCGTCCGATGGCCACCTCGAAACCTGGGCGCATTTCGGTATCACCAAGGAAGCGGTCCGGCAAGCCTTGGAACGACTCTGATTGGTCATGTCTTCCTTCGAAAGTCGAAAATCGAAAATCAAGAATGCTCCCGCATGATCGATCTCCACATGCATTCCATCTTTTCCGACGGCACGCAAACGCCGGAAGATTTGGTCAAGGAAGCGTTGCGTCAAAATCTGTCGGCGGTGGCGCTGACGGATCACGACACCGTCAAGGGCGTTCCGCGTTTCCTGAAGGCGGGGAAAGCGGCGGGCATTCGTGCGCTCGCCGGGGTGGAAGTCAGCACGTCCTATTCTCCCGGCGAAATGCATGTGCTGGGCTATTGCATTGATCATCGTGACGCATTCTTTGCCACCCAATTGGAATGGATACGGCGCGCGCGCCAGTCGCGCAACGAGGAAATCCTGCACAAGTTGCACGGGTTGGGCATGCATCTGAATTGGGAAGAAATCCGTTCGTTCGCCGGCGATCAGGTGATCGGCCGACCGCATTTCGCGCAGGCCATGGTGGCGCGCGGTTATGTGCGGAACACGAAGGAGGCTTTTAGCCGATGGCTCGCGCGCGGCTGTCCGGCGTATGCGCGCCGGCGCACCGTCTCGCCCGAAGAGGCGCTGGAGATCATCCGTGATGCAGGCGGCGTGCCTGTGCTGGCGCATCCCTTCACCTTGAATGCCAATCGCGTGGAGCTACGGCGAGTCATACACGAGCTGAAGGATATGGGCCTGGGTGGCATCGAGGCCTATTATCCCCAACATGGTGCGGATCAGACGCGTGAATATCTGAAACTGGCCGGTGATTTCGGGCTGGTGCCTACCGGCGGTACCGACTTTCATGGCGCCATGACGCCGGATTTAACCATGGGCCGCGGGTTCGGCTCGTTACGCGTGCCGGACGATATTGTGGACCGACTGCTCGCGCAGAAAATGAGGGCCTGTCGCCCACCGCCCACTGAACACTGAACACTTCCTACTCCCTCACTCCTTATCCAGGATATAACGAAACATCCGCGCGCCCCACAAGAGCGCCGCCGGGATCCAGCACATCGCGGCGTAGGCGTAGTGGTTGAAGCGCGAGGCTTCCATCCAATCCGCGGAAACGCGCGTGGCCATCGCTAATGTGATCAGGCCGAACACGATCCACATGGACGGCCAGCGGGCGGTAAACAATTTCTGATGACCGCCGTGGGCGATGATGACCCGGCTCGCCACAGCAAAGATCAGCATGCCGAAACCCGACATGAAGACCACGTGCAGCCAAGCCATGTAGTAAGCCGCCCAGGCGGCCGCCAACGCGTAGCCGATCAATATCGACCACAAAGCCAGTCGCATGTTCCATGACAGCGCACCCGGGACCGTATGGCGTCGGTGGACGGGAAGGTAGCGGGCGAAATATAAAAGCAGCATGGCGATGCGGAGTGCGTATCCGGCTTGAATGCGGCCCGTGGCCTCTATCGCAAAGCTGCCGATGAGTACCAGGGCTGTTGCTGTAATAAGGACGGCCTCTCTCCACCAGGCCGAGGGCGGATTGAGGATGCGAGGATCGGCGTCGGCCCCCCCGGCATGGGCGACCGGAGGTCGCCATGCGTGACCCTTTTTCTCGTAGCCCATGAAGACCGGCAGGATGAACGCGCCGATGCCGAGTACGGGCAACAGTAGAAATCCTTGATACAACAGCAGCTTGCTGAACAGGTGGACGAAGGCGGGGAATGAAGAGACGACGTCCGCGAGTTGCAGGACGATGCCGGCAAAGGCGCAGAACAAGCCGAGCACCGCGCCGATGAAACCCGGCGGGGGCAGATCCTTGCGATGCGGCCAACGGCGCAGCGCGCCTCCGACAAATACGGCGAGGACCAAAATAAACAGCAGATCGCCGGGCACAATTCGGTCCGCGAAATAGAACCCCGCCGCCAGAATCAATCCCGTCGCCCAT
>SLGY01000073.1 GCA_007136425.1 Kiritimatiellia bacterium | reverse complement strand
CTATCACAAGGACTTCACCGTCAGTCATGGCGCTGACCGCGGCTGGCTGGATCAGGTGCGTTGGGTACCGGACCGCACCGCCATGGGCGTCCCGACCGCTTGGTACCAAGGGTTCGACATTCTGCCCGCCAACGGGCAGAGTTGGGACGAGCTGGATCATCTGGAATCGGCCGTCGCGGACACGCCCAACTGGCGCCATTATCATGCCGGTCTGGATCCCACGGATGAGAATTCGGTGTTCGAGATTCTGCGCATCGAGCAAGAAACAGGGAATGCGCCGCACATCGAATGGTGGGGCGGCCTGCACGGCCCGCAAACGCCTTATGTCATACAGGCCACCACCAATCCGGCCAGCGGCCATTGGGAATCGATCGGATCAAGCCCGCGCCAGGACGGAATCAATACATGGACCGGCGAAGATCCGTTGGAGGGTTTACACCTCTTCCGGATTCTTGCCGATCCATAAGACGCGGCAACGGGAAAACGGCTCTACGAGCGCAATGCTTTACTTCAAGTAAACCACCGAACCGACTTCAGGCTCCGTCTCCCCGTCGATGACATCGCAATAGGCGAAATTCTCTTCCACGCGCGCGACGCGCAGGCGGCCCATAACCTGGCCCTCTTCCACGCCAAGGACGGCGCCGGTCATGGGGTCAATGATCTCCTCGCCTTCCGATCGCATCACCAATTCCTGTCCTTCCTCGACACCGAATTCCGCGCCGCGATTAATCAGAATCTGTCCGTTATTCGCCACCCGGATTACGTTGCCTTCAAAAGGAAATTCCTCCATTTGCGTGGCTATGAATTTAGCGGCCTGCGCAATACAATCCTGCGCGGCTTCTCCGAGGGGGGTCTTCTCAAAACCGCCTAATTCCCCAGCCACATCCCGGTCCCGGAAGCCGAGGCGCAGCGCAGTCTGTCCGGCGCGTCCGACCACGCGTTCCTGCGCCACGATCTCGCCGGACGTAGAATCGATCAGCTTGACGATGACGGCGATCTGCGCCTCTTTCCGTTCGCCTCCAACGCGAATGGGGCCAATCCCGATCCCGCCGTCCCGGCCCGATGCCGATTCTTCCACTTCGGTTACGGAACCCGCGGCAATATACTTCGCGGGCCGCAGTCTGCCGGTCTGCGCAACGTCTCGCGCCTCGGCCATACGGCCGCCCGCAGCCAGATCCTGCTCCTGCATAACGTCGCCGAGATGTTCACGATCCACCAGCACAAAGCGGTCCGTATCCTGGAGAGCGGATTCAAGCATAATAGCCATATTCCGACCCAAGCGCCAACGTCCGCGCCAACCGGCATCGTTCGAGAAATCGACCACACCGATAGCGTGGCGCAATCCCTCGTAATCGCCCAGATCCATTTCGGCGGCGCCGGACTCCGTCCGGGTCCGCTGCGCTTCCGCGCGGTCCGCGAAACCCGCCCCCAACAGCAACATAGCCAAAGTAAAAACGAGATAACGCATAACACACTCCTTGTTCATTGATGGAAATCCGACTTGAACATGTGACATGGGCTCACGCCACGCCGCCAACGATGCCGCAAAGATCAGGGCCCGTCAAGCGGGATCAGGTCAATTCCCTTTTCAACGCGTCCGGCTCACAAACAGGCGCCTGGCAGGTTTGATTTCTACACACATAAACCGCGGCGCGCCCGTCAACCGGTTCCTTCCCTTGTAACAGCACCTGATTCGATCGGTCCTCACCGGGAAACGAATACGCCAGCACCGCATTGGGCAGATAGGATTCCGCCACAACCCGGCGCAGCGCGTTCCATTGCGGGTCGCCCGGATCGCCGGCGAGCACAATCTCGCGCCGCGGTCCACTGAAGTAGTCATACGCAGCAAGCATATTCAACATGCCGCTCGGCATGCGTTCCATATGTCCCGCGTGGGCGTTCAATAGTCTTTCGCCTTCCTCGCCCGGATCTTCGCGCCCGGTCAATGCCGACAGCCTCAGTAACGCATGCGCAGCGACAGCGTTGGCGGATGGTTCCGAACCGTCGTGTGCGGCTTTCGAGCGCACCAGTACGTCGGGGTGCAACCGGGCCGAGGTGTAGAAGAGGCCGCCCCCCTTCTCGTCCTTGAACTCGGCCAACATCCGATCCGCCCATCGTCCGGCCTCGTCCAGCCATTCCGCAGCGCCTTCCGATTCGTAGAGATCCAGCATGCCCTGAATGAAAAACGCATAGTCATCCAGGTACGCCGGCCGGCGCGCCGTTCCGTCGCGCCAAGTTCGATACAAGACGTCATCGCGCACCATCTCGCTGAGAATGAATCGAGCCGCGCGTCGCGCCGCCTCCACGTACAGCGTCCGACCGAATGCCCGCCCCCCTTTCGCAAAGGCGCTGATCATCAGCCCGTTCCATGCCGTAATGACTTTATCATCTCGTCCGGGCCGCGTACGGGACGCGCGCGCCTCCAACAAGCGCGCTTTCCAGCGACGGATTCGCTCATCGAGCATGTCCGGCGCCAGATCGTGTTCTTTCGCAAAAGTCTTCAGGGGGATGGGCACGTGCAAAATGTTCGCCCCCTCGAAATTCCCCGCGTCGGTCACACCCCAGAACGCCATCGCCAAGTCCGCGTCCGGTTCCCCCAGCACGGTTCGCAATTCGTCTGGCGTCCAGACATAAAAGAGTCCTTCTTTCCCCTCGCTATCCGCGTCTTCGGATGAAAAGAACGCACCGCGTTCATGGGTCATATCGCGAAGTACATAGTCAAGCGTCTCAATCGCAACGGTCCGATACGTGTCCTCACGGGTCAATTGCCATGCCGCGGTATAGACCTCGGCTAATTGTGCGTTGTCATAAAGCATCTTTTCAAAATGCGGCACCAACCATTGGGCATCGACGGAATAACGGTGAAAACCGCCACCAACCTGATCGTATACGCCGCCCTGCGCCATCCGGTTCAACGTATGCCGCACCATGGTCAGCGCTGAGTCACTCGATGTATGCGCATGTCGCCGCATCAGCAGTTGCAAGGCGGCCACCGGCGGAAACTTCGGTGCCTCACCAAAGCCGCCCCCATCGGCGTCGAACGCCTGCTCCAGTCGGTTTGCGGCCTGTTCGATCAGCTCACGTCGCAACGGCCCTTGCGCCGCCGGTTGGGCGGCCGCATGACCCGCGATCGCGCGCGTAATCTCGCCGGCACTCTGCATAAGGTCGCTGCGTTTGCGATCCCACAATTCGGCTACCCGTTCCAGCAATGTGATGAATCCCACACGGCCGTAGCGGTTTTCCGGCGGGAAATAGGTGCCGCCGTAAAACGGCTGTAGTTCCGGCGTGAGAAAAACCGACATTGGCCAACCGCCGCTTCCGGTCAGCAATTGAACCGCCGTCATGTAGATTTCGTCCAGATCCGGTCGTTCTTCCCGATCGACCTTGATGCTTACGAAATGACGGTTCAGGATTTCCGCGACGTCGGGATTTTCAAAGGATTCCCGCTCCATGACATGACACCAGTGACAGGCCGAATAACCGATGGACAGAAAGATGGGCTTATCTTCCTTGCGCGCTTTCTTCAGCGCTTCTTCAGTCCATGGATACCAATCCACGGGGTTATGTACGTGCTGTAACAGGTACGGACTGGTTTCATTAGCCAGATGATTGGTCGGACGCGGATGTTCAGTTGTATTCATGGGACACAACGTAACGCGCCCCCCACGAAGTACCAATGAAAAGACGGGAAAAAGTTTCGGTCACCCGGGACAACACATCAGACGGGGCACCGATTGCCAGCCTCGACGTTCACTTTCCCGCGCGAGGACATCCCGACAAAGGGCGATCACATCTCGCCTCTCCCCTGTTTGCTTTCGTTGCCGGCCCGGTCGCATGGTAAAGGCCGCGGCATCATTCCAACGTATCGCCAGGGCGCCTTCACCCGAGCTGGCCTCCCAGATCGGTGCGAGCGCGCGAACGAGTGCGCGGACGGACAAGAATCGTGCCAATTCGATATCACACGGTGTCATGCGAATACGGGTCAGGTCCAAGACGCCCAACGGCCCCGCATTTTCCGAGGACCAGTCATCGTGGCAACGCACACTTCCGTAAAGCGCCGCCTTCCACAACATCGGTGACACATCCCGGATCGGCAATAACGCCTTCAACGTTCGTCGGACCGTGCGCTGCGTGATGCGCCGGTTCATCATGCGTTCCGCGGCATCGCATTCGCCTACGCCCCACAAAGCGCGCGAGAGAAGAACAGGCACAAAGGCCGCCGGCATTCCGCGCGCTAGATCGTCTGCGCAATAGACCGCCACACTTCGCGCCACATCGCGATACAAGGATTCCTGTCCGGGCTCAATCGGCCCGGCCGCCTCGAGCTCGCCCAAGGCATACTCGCACAGCGCATCTTCGCGTACCGTCTCCGTTGATTGGATTTCGCAGACCATCGTCCTTACTCCCGATCGATCAAGCCTTCCACCTCGCTCAGGAACTGGTTCACGTCCTTGAAGCGCCGGTACACCGATGCGAAGCGGATATAGGCCACGTCATCGATCTTTTCCAAACTGTCCATCACCTTCTTGCCAATGATGGTGCTCGGCACTTCACGTTCGAATTCCGATTCCAGTTCGTTGATGATATTACTGACCAGGACATCCACCTGGGTGGGACTGATGGGTCTCTTTTCACAAGCGCGCATGATGCCGCCCAACAATTTCATGCGATCAAGTTCCTCGTGCCGGCCGTCCCGTTTCACCACGCGCAGGTGCGCTTTCACCACTTCCTCGTAGGTCGTAAAACGATGCTTACACGCCAGGCAGATGCGTCGGCGCCGGATGACCTCCCCGTTACGCACGGTGCGAGTATCCACTACCTTATCTTCTTGATGGCCGCATTTCGGACAGCGCATTGTCAATCAATCCCTTCAATAGCCCGCCTATAGGGTTAAGGGAAACGATATCCTACTATATATAGTAGGGTCAAGGGATTTGCGCTTAAACCCGTTGACGCGGGGGCCGCGCGCCGCGCATTATATGGAAAACAAGGCAGGACGCGAGGGCATGACATCTCGCGGGATTTGGTTGATTCTTTACCTGCCGGAGCACAGCCAAAAAAATGGCAGTCGCCACCTCGTAACTAACTCCGTGGCGACTGCCATTCCTGTTTACAGGTCATCCGGCATGATCATGCCGGGCCCGTGTTATTTCTTCTTGGCCGCCGTCTTCTTAGCGGTTTTTTTCTTGGCCGCTTTTTTCTTGGCGGGTTTCTTTTTCGCCGTCTTCTTCTTAGCCGTCTTCTTCTTCGCAGCCTTCTTCTTGGCTACTTTCTTCTTAGCCGGCTTTTTCTTGGCGACTTTCTTTTTCGCGACCTTCTTCTTCGCTACTTTCTTCTTCGCCGCCTTCTTCTTGGCTACTTTCTTCTTCGCTGCTTTCTTCTTCGCTGCCATGCTGAATCACCTCCCTTTCTATCATCCGCCTGGAGCGGACGGGATGGGACAAAACCAACGCGAAAGAAGCGCGTCTGTCTCGTCCGTTCTCGTTGCTCATCGCGTAAGCGATGCCGTTCGAGATTGTTTATGAATCACGGCGCCTTTAAGCGAAACCCGATGACCGTGCTCGTCTGTCAAAGATCAGTATCTGGTGCACAAAGTAGAACGCTGAACGTGTCAGGTCAACGGAATAGAAAACTTTTTGCGCAATAATCGGTGATGCCTAATAAATTAGGCATACGTTCTTTTATCCGATTTTTGTTCCGTGGAATCGTGCAACGGGGAGAAACGACGGACGCGATGGCGTTCGGCGAAGAGAATACAGCGCAGGGCGTGATACGAGTCGTCGAGTCGATCATTCACAATGACGTACTGATAATCGCGCCAGCATTGCAACTCTTCCTGTGCGCGAACGAGCCGTCGTTGAATCACTTCCTGTTCATCCTTGCCGCGTCCCCACAGGCGGAGTTGGAGATCGTGCATGGACGGGGGGGCGATGAAGATGTCGACATAGATGTCGCGGATCCATTCGTTGTCCGGCCCTTCCTGTACAAAGCGGCGGATCTGCGCGGCGCCCTGGACATCGATGTCCATCAGGACATCGCGCCCGGCTTCAAGGGCTTCGTGGACCGTTTCCTTGAGCGTGCCGTAGCGATTGCCGTGCACGAGTGCGTGTTCCAGGAATTCCCCTTTTTCCACGCGCTGGTCGAATTCAGGTTGGGAAAGAAAGTAATAGCTCTTCCCGTCGATTTCGCCCTCGCGCGGAGCGCGCGTCGTACAGGAAACCGAATAGGTTATACAATCGAACTCCGTAACCAATCGGTCGCACAAGGTCGTCTTGCCCGCCCCCGAGGGGGCGGAGACGACCATCAGAAGAGGTTGTCTTTCCAGGGTGATCATTCGATATTTTGTACCTGTTCCCGAATTCGTTCCAGTTCCGCCTTGAAATCAACGACCCGCTGCAGAATCGGCGTGTCGTTGGCCTTCGAACCGATCGTATTGATCTCTCGAAACATCTCCTGTGCCAGAAAATCGAGCGAACGTCCAGTCGCCTCTTTCGATCTCGTCATTTGTCGGGCCTGTTTCAGGTGACTGTCGAGGCGGGTCAGCTCCTCGCTGATATCCGAGCGATCGGCGAACAGGGCGATCTCCCGCAGTAACCGGTCGTCGTTGCCGTCCCACTCGATCCCGGCCTCCGTCAAACGCTGAGTCAATCGGCGACGATAACGGGTCACCACCTGTGGTGCGCGCTTGCGGATGGCGGAGACGCCGGCGCTGAGTTGTTTCAAGCGCGCCTGCATATCGGATTGCAGCGCTCGTCCCTCACGCGCTCGCATGGTATTGAGATCGGTCACCGCTTTCGTGAGCGCTTTTTTCATGACGCGCCAGACCTGCTCGATATCTTCCTGCGGGCGGGCATAGTGCATGACGTCCGGCAATGCTGCTATGCTCCGAATGTCGACATTGTCTTCCAGATCCAGTTCGCGCGCCGCCTTGCGCAGGACGCGCACATAGGCCGCCGCCAGGTCCTCATCGATCCGTACGGCCTTGCGCCGCGCGGCGCCGGACCAATCCAGCGACACGTCCACCGTTACTCGACCGCGCGTGACCCCGCCATGCACCTCTTCGGCAATACGCGCCTCAAGCAGTTGCATGCCGCGCGGCAATGAAACCACCACGTCGAACTGTTTCCTGTTCACGGAACTCAGTTCAACCGTGACCGTAATGCCTTCGCCCGCGGCGACCCCGCGTCCGTACCCCGTCATGCTGCGCAGACTCATATCGCTCG
>SLGY01000045.1 GCA_007136425.1 Kiritimatiellia bacterium | reverse complement strand
GCTTGAACGCGTGGCGTCCGTGTACGAGCGGGTTATTACGGCCGGCGTGCACAGGGCGCCCTCGATCAAAACGGCGGAGGCGGCCAAGGTGATTGAGAACGTGCAGCGCGACCTGAACATCGCGTTGATGAACGAGTTGTCGAAGATCTTTGCGCGTATGAATTTGAATACGGCGGACGTGCTGGATGCTGCGGCCACGAAGTGGAACTTTCACCGCTATCATCCGGGTCTGGTCGGCGGCCACTGTATCGGGGTCGATCCGTATTATCTGACGCACCGCTCTCTGCAACTCGGGTACCATCCCGAGGTGATCCTTTCCGGCCGCCGCATCAACGACAATATGGGTCAGTACGTCGGCGAGTTGACGATCCGCGCATTGAACAAGGCGGGGCGCTTGCCGCGCGACGCCCGCGTCTGGGTGCTGGGGCTGACATTCAAGGAGAATGTGCCCGACCTGCGTAATACGCGAGCGACCGATGTGGTGGATTATCTCAGGGGATACGGCGTGTCGGTCAACGTCTGGGAACCGCTGGTGGACGACGCCTATATCCGCGAGCGTTTTGGTTTGGATACGTTGACGTACGATGACGTGAGCGATATCGATGCGGTCATCCTCATAAACGGGCACGACGAGTTTCGCGCTATCCGCCTGGATGAGCTCAAGGCGCGGATGCGCACGCCGGTACTTGTGGATGTGAAGAATTTCTTCCCGCGGAACGAGGCGCTTGCCGCCGGCTACGAATATATAAGCCTGTAACGCCGGATGCGTCGGGAATAGATCAACACGCCGTTACGACGGCGGCTTTGATTAAACGGCGTTAGAGCATTTCCATTTATGTTGTAGCCGTCGATGGCTCCTCAACTCACCGAGTCATTTCGAGGACCCTTATCGGCGCGCGGCGCCGATTGGCTTGTGGACAAGAACTGGATAAATGTAAGATGTTGTCATTTCGAGCGTAGCGAAGCGGAGTCGAGAAATCTCTATCTCCGCCAACCACCGACAGTTCTTTAGGAGCGTAGCGAAGCGAAGTCAAGACATCCCCTTCTTCACCAGTCCCGCTCCGCATCTTCCGGCAGGAGAATCATGCCGGCGGCAGACCCAACACAGAAACCGCCAGGTCTGCAAAGTGCGGATTTTTTCTTTGGATCAATGCTTCCTTTTTCGCGCGACTCCAACGCTTTAATTGCTTCTCGCGAGCAATGGCATCGGACGGTTTCGCGAAAGATTCGTAGTAGAGCAACCGATTGCAATTGTAGTGTTGCGTGAAACCCGGTTTCTTTGCGTTGCGATGCTGCATAACTCGTTTGGTCAAGCCATTCGTCATGCCGACGTAGAGCGTCGTGCGCCCCTTGTTGGACATGGTGTACACAAAATAATCGTCCGACCCCATGCGCGTTCTTATGCGCTGGGAATCTACATTCGTCCAGCTATTTGAGGTGGTTGGTGAAATCATGAGATTTCTCGACGGCCCCCGCTGCGCGGGAGCCGCTCGAAATGACTGGACTGTGCAGAGAAAAAGGGACGACCGTCATTTCGAGGACCTTTATCGGCGCGGCGCCGATTGGCTTGTGGACAAGAACGGGATAAATGTAAGATGTTGTCATGTCGAGCTTCGGGCAACATGCGGGCTAAAACTGGAAGGGGCGTTGCTGCGGAGCGGCGGAGGGGATCAGTTGCTGGTACGCGCGTGATTGGCGCACGCCGTCGAAGCGCTGATCCTGTCGGATGGCGTCGCGTACGGGTTCTCCTCCCAGTTGCACGGCTTGGCGCAGCGCTTGGGCGAATTCGTCTTCCTTCCCCTGTTGCACGTAGACCGCGGCCAGGTCAACCCAGACGCGCGGACTGCGTGGCGCGCGTTCGAGGTAGCGTTGCAAGGCCATCTCCATGAGATCATGTCGTTGGGCGCCGGCGAATATCTCGTTGAGGCGGAGATAGGCGTCAGGGGGGACTTGGTCGTCGCGCAGGATGTTGAGCGCGAGCCCTTGGAATTGTTGCGGCATTTGCAAATGCATATAGATCTCTACGAGTTCAAGCGCATTTTGTAATTCCCCGGCGCCCTCATGAAACTCGGCTTCCAACTGTTTCCGGCGCGTGTCCATGTGCTCCATGTTGGCGATCTGATCGTGGAATTGTTTGACACGCTCGTTTTCCGGATCTCCTTCGAGCAAGGCGGCGATGACCTCGCGGGCTTTCGTGAGGCGTCGCTGCTGCATGTACATGTCGGCAAGGCGGAAGCTGGCTTCCGGACTCAGCGGGTAAAGGGCGACGGCCTGTTGAAAGGCGTGTTCGGCTTCTTCAAAATTGCGCCGGTACACGTAGATGCCGGCTATGGCGCTGCGCAGTTTGGAAAAGGTTTTGCGTGCTACGATATCCCGTTTAAAGCGCCGATCGTTCAGTAACTTCTCGGTGTACCAGTCCCAGAACGCGCGATCGTTCTCTATGGTCTCCTCCGTAATCTCGATCGGTTCCGGGTGCAAACGCAGGATGAGACCGTGCGGCTCCAGGTACGGGTACATCCACTGGATGACATAGCTTTCCTCGACGTAAAACGGGTGTTTGTGTTTGTTCTCTTCGAAGATCATTCGGCACAGGATCCCGTTGATCATCATCACGCCGGCGACCCCTTGCACGCTCACGCGCCCGTCCTGGACAGCGACCTGGGCCCCGGGCGGAATCCGTCCCGCCTCGACGTCCCGGACATATTCCTGAAATGCGCGGTTGCTGTCCGTCTGGGAAGGAATCCAGATCTCGTCTCCGTACAGGTCGCGCATGACGGCCATGTACGTATTATCGGCCAGCGCGTTCTGCGTGATGAGATAGACGTCCGGACGGCAATGCGCGGAGAAGATCATATAGGTGGGTACGAAACGTCCCGGATCCGTCCCGCCGAAAAAGATGGCATCCTGTTTGAGGGCCGGGGGGTATTCGGGATTCGGGAATTCCGCCCAGAGTTCTTCGCCCTTTTCCGGTCCGTACTTGCGCAGCAGATCTTCCTTGATGGCGGTGGCGCCGCGCAGTTGCCAGTGTCCGAATTGCCAGCCGAAATCGTGGCCGCGCTGTTCCGCGCCACCAATGACCTCGACTTGTTCCTCGTTATAGAAATTCTGATGAAGAATGCCCAGCGGGAACAGGAAGGGCGCTGCGAGCACCCCGTACTTCAGTGTCCGGAAAGAGCGTACGCGGGATAAGAGCATCTCGGCCAGGGTCAGCGCAAAGATGAAGCTGTAGCCGAGCCAGATCGCAAAAACTGCATGGGAGGGAATGAGAAACCGGCGTTGAATGAAGAGCGTCTGCACGTCGAGGGTCGGATTCAAGAAAATGACCAGCATGATGCTCACGAAAAAGAAAGCGGCCATCAGAGTAATGAACCAGGTGCGGATCTGGCGATGCACCTTTCCGAAAAAGAAGAAGGGCAGGGCGGCCATGAGGATGGCTGGCAACATGAATTGCGCGCGCAGACTGCGGAAATAGGAAAGCATTTGGCCTTTGAACAGGTCGAAATCCCCGAATACGTCCGAGGGCGTGATTTGCTCGTATTGGCCGCGGGTAAGGGAATGCATGAACCCTTCCATCGTACGAGTGTATCCCCAGTTGTGCGGCGGGTTCTGCTCGGAGGCGATCGGCATATACAGGTAGAACGAGAGGCCGAGCGCAACCATGCAGCCGGCAATGATAATGCGTTTCCATTCGGTAAACAGGCGTTTGTGATAAAGGTACAGGCCTACGGGGGCCAGCAGCAGGAGAAACGCAAACAGGTATTGATAATCGACGCCGGCGGGTCCGTCCTGCGGCGTTGCCGCGCCGTGCGCTCTATAGAACAGCAGGCCCGCGCCCAACAGACACAGGATCGCCACGGCATCGCGGAACAGTGGCCGATCCCGAAACGCAATCGCGAAAAGCACGGCGGGCCCCAGAAAGAACAAGGTATGATGATTGGTCAGGCCCAAGCCGAAAACATAGGCGACGGCGTAGAGCGTTGCGTGCTCTTCCGGACGCGACATCCATCGGTAAATCAGCAGCAGCAGCGTGATCAGAAAGAAGCAATTCAGCGCGTAGACTTCGATGATTACCGCCTGAGACCAAAGCACCGGACTGACCGCCAGCAGCAAGCCGGCGCTTACGCCGGCCGCCCAACAGATCTTGCTCTCGTTGGCCAGACCGAGGACCTCCGTTTGGCGTTTCATGGCGCGCATCATGTCCGTACCCGACCGGCTGACCAGCAGGGCGAGGATGGCGCACGCCAACGAGGCGAATACGGCCGACATGAGCCCGATGGCCCATGCCGGGTTCGGATAACCATGATATTCAATGCCGTGGAACACCCATTGGAACAACCAGGCCAGCAAGGTCCACAACGGATAACCGGGCGGATGCGGCACGCCCATATAATCGGCCGCCACCGATAATTCGCCCGAATCCTCCAGGGTAACGGCGGGCGCCAGGGTGAACAGATACAGGGAGAACGCAATAATCCACACGGTCCAGAAGGCGGACCAGTCTACCCGCCGAAAGAAGGCGCCGGTTTGTTTGTCGAAAAACGCCGCACGGGATTCCCGGGGGGGCGCGTCCGGTGTTGGTTGTTGGGTTGTTTCTGTTCCCATGATATTCGAAAAGCTCTCCCCCGACCGGATGCGCAACTCCCGACACGGTCGCGCATCGCAGCCATCAAAGGCGATTAACCTAGGGCGATTCCCGGGCCCGGTCAAGTTTCATCCCTGTAATAGACCCCGCCGCGCAGGCGCTTGTTCAAAAGCGGGATCAACGCAGGTAGATAATCACGAAGACACAGAGGCCGTACAACGCCAGGTCGACCATTAACGGCGGGTCCGTGAGCAGAATTCTTTCGGGTTGCCCGCCTTTTTCATGGCGGTACACGAGGTCCAGGTAGCGGAAGATCCCGAACAGGACAAACGGGATGGTGAAGCCCAGTTGGGTGGTCCCGAACTTCTCGACGGTATCGGGCCAGAGCGTGTAGAGGGCATAACAGACGATGGTGGCGGCGCTGACGATGGCGATCAATTGGTCCAATAGTTGTGCGTTGTACGTGTTCATGCTTGCGCGCGTTTCGGCCGCCACATCGCTGAGGACCACTTTTTCGTGTCGTCTCTTGCACAAGGCGAGGAACAGGGCGAGCAGCAGCGTGCACAGGAGCAGCCACGGTGATATCTCCGCTTCCAGGGCCACGCCGCCTGCGAGCGCGCGCAACACGAATCCGCCGGCAATAACGAAGATATCGACCAGCGCCACACGTTTCAGGCCGAACGTGTATAGCGCTTGAATCACCGCATAGGCCAGCAGTACCTGCGCCAGCGCCGCGTTGATTGCATAGGCGCCTGCCAAGGCGGCGAGCGCCAGTACGGGAGCGATGCCGAGCGCCGTTCGTACCGATACGGCGCCGGATGCGATCGGGCGCAAGTGTTTGGTCGGATGAAGCCGGTCCTGCGCGCGATCGCGTACGTCGTTGAAGAGATAGACGGCGCTTGAAAGCAGGCAGAAACAAAGAGCCGCCCCGGCCGCCAGCCAGACGTGGTAGAGCATGATGTCCTGCTCCGGATCGCCGAGCGCGAAGACGAACGCGGCAAAGACCAACGCATTCTTTGTCCATTGCGCGGGTCGCAGCGCATGCCAGAGCGCGGGAAGGGAGGGGCGATGACGGGTCGTTTCAGTCATGCGCGCACACTCCGTGGATGTGGGCCGCCGCGCGGCCGCCGCCGCAGCCCGCAGCGAAACCATAGCTTCCATACCATCCAAAGCGCTTCGCGCACAATCGCCCCGCTCATTTTCGACGCGCCGGAGCGCCGCTCTTCAAAGGTGATCGGCACATCGATCACATGAAACCCGGCCATCCAAGCCGTATGCGTCATCTCGATCTGAAACGAATAGCCGTTGGATCGGATGCGATCGAGCGGGATATGTTCAAGGACCGCGCGGCGATAACACTTGTAGCCGCCCGTGGGATCGGTAAACGGCAGGCCGGTGATGATTTTGACGTAGAGACCCGCGCCGCGACTCAGGATAAGACGGCTCAGAGGCCAGTTGATCACGCGCACGCCCCCCACATAGCGGGAACCGAGCACGAGATCGGCCGATTGCGCCGCGTTGAGCATTCCGGGTATTTCCCGGGGGTCATGCGAGAAATCGGCGTCCATCTCGAAGATGAATTCGTACTGCCTCTCAAGCGCCCATTGAAATCCCGCGATATAGGCCCGGCCCAGCCCTTGTTTCCCCTTGCGATGCAATACGTGGATGCGGGATTCGGACCGGCTTAATTCGTCGAGCAATTCTCCCGTGCCGTCCGGCGAATGATCGTCTACAAAAAGCATGTCCGCTTCCGGGCAGACTTCCAGGACCGTGCGTTGCAGGGCATCGACGTTTTCGCGTTCGTTGTAGGTCGGCACGATGATCAGCGTCTTATTCATGGCGTAAAACGGTCGCGTATATTCCAAAAAAAAACAAGCAGATGTTGCCCTTTCGTCACCGCGCGCTTATGCTTTGGCCCGCGTATATATGAAACGAGCCATACATAATTACGGCGATCCCGTACTCCGGGAAAAGGCCCGGGCCGTCGACGAAATCGACGACCGGATTCGCGCGTTGGCCGAGGATTTGCTGGATACCATGCGCGCCGCCAACGGGGTCGGTTTGGCGGCTCAACAAGTCGGAGAAAATGCGTCGGTATGCGTGGCAGAGGTCCCCCCGGAAATGGATGCGGACGAGGACGGGAATCCGCTGAATCCGGGTGTTCCAATGCCGTTGACGTTGCTCAACCCGGTGATCGTCGAGGCCGGAAGCGGTACCACCACCCGGGAGGAAGGGTGCCTGAGCTTTCCGGATATCATGGGGAAGATCGAACGGCCCTGGACCGTCACGATTCGTTATCAGGACCTGGACGGCAGGGAACATGAACAATCCTTTCACGGCATGCTCGCGCGCGTGTTGCAGCATGAAATCGATCATCTGAACGGGGTGCTTTTCATCGATCGCATGTCTCACGTCAAACGTTTGGCCTTGAAAGGCCGTCTCAAGCGGCTGCGCCGGGAAACAGAAGAATCTCTCGGCTGACGTCCCGCGTTGCGACAGGAATTGGGATCAGGGCACACACATCTCAATTCCTCGTTCTTACTCAACGCTCGATCCGGCGATCCCTATTTGCCGCCGTTGCTAATTGCAGGGCCGGCGCTTGCGCCGCGCCGGGATCGTAAACAGAGAAATAAAGGGCTCGTTGACGCGTTTGCCCTGCAATTGGGATTGATTGCTGCGGCCTTTTGCGTTGTCATGATTTCCTGCGAAATAACTCAAATCTGTGATGGGAGATGCCGATGACTGAAAAATACGCCCTCGCGAATCCGCTGTGCGAAATGCTGGATAAGGACCGGTCCGAATTCACGCGCGCCGACTTGCTGAAAGTTGTTCGGACAAAGAATATCGAACGTTTCACTTTTCGATATACCGGCGGCGACGGACGCTTGAAGGAGTTGCGTCTGCCTTTTTCCAACATGGAACAGGCGGACCGGATACTGGCCGCAGGCGAGCGTGTTGATGGGTCATCGCTCTTCAAAGGCTTTGTGGACGCCGGCTCGTCGGATTTGTACGTGGTGCCCGTGTATCGGTCGGCTTTCATCAATCCTTTCGACGATACCAGCCTGGATTTTATCTGCCGTTTTCTTGATCGGGACGGGCGCCGGGCGCCCTTTACGCCGGATAATATTCTGGCCCTGGCGCATGAACGGTTCCGTGAGCGCACGGGCCTGGAGTTATGGGCTTTGGGCGAGCCCGAATTCTATTTGATCGCTGAGAATCAGGGCGAACATTATATCCCGCCGCGCCAGGCGGGATATCACGCCGCGGCCCCGTATTTTAAAAGCAATGCCGTGGTCAATGAGATGTTGCGCCATCTGTCGCGTATCACCGGCGCCGTTAAGTACGCCCATTCGGAGGTCGGTTTCATCGAGGCGATGATGTCCGAGGAGGCCCAATTGTCGGGGCGCCGGGCCGAACAGCACGAGATAGAGTTTCATTCCCATCCGATCGAGGAAATGGGTGATTTCCTTTCCATTGCCCAATGGATTATCCGTAAAGTGGCGTATCTCAATGGCATGATCGCAACGTTCGCGCCCAAGATCGAGGAGGGCATTGCCGGCAACGGGTATCATGTGCATATGGAGTTGATCAAAGACGGGCGCAATATCATGACCGGGCCCGACGGGAAATTGTCCGATCCGGCATTGAAGATGGTCGGCGGCTTGACGACCTATGCCTCGTCGCTCTCCGCCTTCGGCAACACCTGCGCCACGTCCTTCCGGCGTCTGGTTCCGAACCAGGAAGCGCCGACACGAGTCTGCTGGAGCGACTCGAACCGGTCGGTCCTGATTCGGGTCCCCTTGGGTTGGTCCGGAGGCGCCGACCTCGCGCGGCTTATCAACCCGAGCGAAACGACGGATTATCAGGATGCGCGCGGCCGGCAAACGGTGGAGATCCGGTCCCCCGATGGGTCGGCTTTCGGCCACTTGTTGCTGGCCGGCCTGGTGACGTCGGCTGACTACGGCCTGTCGCAGCCGGACTCGCTGGAGGTTGCCAAGCGTACCCATGTGGAAGGCAATATCTTCAAAGACCCCGCCTTATTGGCGCGGCTCGATGCCCTTCCGCCGAGTTGCGTACATGCCGCGCGTGTGTTGCGCGAACAACGCGCCTTGTACGATGAGTACGGCGTGTTCCCTCCGCATGTCATTGACCATGTGTGCTCCCTGTTGGAGATCGAAGACGACGAACATCTCTCCGCCAAACTCGAGTCCATGTCCGACGAGGAACGGCTGGCGTACACCCGGCGCATGATGCATCGGGACATTCATCGTCATTGATGGCCGCGTACTTTTCTGAATAAAGGCTGTTGCGCGGAGGGGATTGGTGCGCTAGAAATAATCGTCCCTTAAGCTGGAGTTGTTGTTTAACAAGAAGAGAGGTGCTTGCCGCCATATGCAAAAGATAATTAATCACCTTGTCCAATTGCAGGAACTGACCCTGGCCCGCGCGGAACAGGACGCGTCCATGTCCAGCGGGCACCTCGACCAACTGGATCAATCGATTGAAACACTGACCAACGAGCTGCCACTGGAAACGCAATCCATGATGGCGCGTATGCTGAACAAGGGACCGTTGGCCATCGTGCCGATTGCAAACAAGAATTGTTCCGCCTGCGGCATGAGTCTTCCGCTCAGCGTGATCCAAGCCGTGCGCTCGGCGGACAAGTTGCATTCCTGTCCGAACTGCGGGCGCGTGTTGTACTATACCACGGCCGCGCCCCGACAGACGAGTACGCGCTCGGCCGGACGTCGCCGGCAAGAGCCTCCTAAAGTGGGCATCGAACGTTTCAGCGCGCCGGAATTGATGATTCCGCGCCTGGAATCGGGGGATCGGGACGGGATCATTGCCGAGATTTGTCATCACATGGAGGAAAAATCGTTTATCGATAACGGGACGTTATTGACCGAAGAAGCCCTTAAACGCGAGGCGATTGTCAGTACGGCCGTCGATCACGGGTTGGCCTTTCCGCACGTGCGGGGCGTTGAAGGGGGCGGGTTGACCCTGTCCCTGGGCATCAGCGAGAAGGGCGTAAAGTTCGGGGGGCCGGGACGTACCCTGACCCGGATTATCTTCTTTATGGTGATCCCGACCGCGGCCAGCGCGTTCTACCTGAAGTTGTTGTCCGGTTTGACCCACGCGTTTCGCAAGGAGGACGCGCGGGAAAAATTGATGAGCGAGGAGACGCCCGAAGGTCTCTGGAAAGCGCTCGTCAAGCTGACCAAATCCTCCATCAGCTGATCGTGCGGTGACTTGCCGCGCACCCGGTTCAAGGCCGGATTTCCGTCAGGCCCACAGGCGGTTTCCGTGAGCGGACAACGCGCCCGTCGGCGTACAGCGTGAGATAGCGGCCCAGATGCGGCGCGGGGACTTCATCGGATAATGCGCTCAACTCCGCCACCAGCCATGTATTCGGGTCCTGCTCCTGCAGGGTTTGTCCGTTCAGATTGGCGTTCCATATATAGCTCAGCCCGTGCGCTCGCACGACATCATGATCGCCGGGACACAAACCGATGGCGCCGGTAAGGGCGTAGGCATCCAGGACCACCAGCATGCTGTCGGATGAATGACGCGGATCGTTGGGGTAGAAGGCCATATGCGGTAGCGCGCCGTGATCGATTTCATGCAGCTCCAGCGCCAGATAGATGTGCTGCAATTGGCGAGTGCATTGCCGTGCGCGTTGTTCTCCGCGCATGACGGTGTACCCCGCGAAAGCGAGAAACAGCGCCAGCGCGATGAATGGCAGGAGGGAGCGACGCACCATGCCCGCTACATGGCGGTCAGGCGCGGCTTCTGTTGTGGGTATGGAAATGGATCGATTCATTGTCGGTCTATATCGGAAATCAACATGCGTGCGAACGGAGCAGGCCAGTCGGTGGACGGGGTGGAATGTGTGATGCACTCCTTCAACGCCGCTTTGCTTGCCGCGAATTGCCCTTCGAGATAATGGGCGATCCCGGCCACAAGATGGGCTTGGCTCCGATACCGTGTGGGCAGCGAAGGAATCATCGCCTGCAGCTCTTCAGGGGACAACTCGCCGCCCAGGCACAGCGTCATCGGCCGAATCGGGCCCTGGGAGGGGATGGGCGTGTCGCGCAATGCATTCAAGGCCAGCTCGCGATCATCGCGCAGAAGGGCCATTGCGACCAATTCCATCTGGGCCACGGCGACCGTGGCGGGTGAAGCGTTCTCATCCTGCACAATGCTTTGGTAAATGCGCACGGCGTGGTCCTGCTCATATTGCATGATCGTGCAGCGCGCTTCCTCCAGTCGGGCGATCGCCGCCGTTCGATGGTCATTCACGGCCTCGCTCAATCCAGCGGCCGCATCCAGCATGAATTGTGCGCGCGACCAATCGCCTGCCCGCATGGCGTTGCGCGCCAGACGGATTTCGTTCCAGGCCCGGCGCGCTTCCGGTCTGGTGATTTCCGTCGGAGACGGGCGAACGGCCTCGTGTCGGGCGTTGTGCAACTGTGCGAAATGCACCAGGCTTTCGTATTGCACGCGCAATAATTGGCTGCGAAAATGATAATACAACAACGATGCTGCGGCGCCCGCCAACAAAAGCGTCAGGATGGCCTGGCGATGGCGACGCAGCCGGTGCCGTAGGTGATCCAGCGCAGAGAAATGGCGCGCGCTGACCGGCCGGCCCATCAGCGCCCGTTCCAAATCTGCTGCAAAAGCGCCGGCATCCGTGTAGCGATCCCGGGGATCTTTCTCAAGGGTCTTCAGGATGACCGCTTCCAGGTCCGCGGAGATTTCCTTGCGGAATAGACGGGGCCTGCGCGGCTCTTCCTCCTTTACGGCTTGCAAGACTTCACGCACCGGGCTGCCGTGCGGGGTATGATATGGAAGCACCCCCGTCAATGACTCGTAAAGAACGACGCCCAGCGAGTAAATGTCACTGCCCGCCGTCAGTTTTCGGTCCGTACGCGCTTGTTCGGGCGACATATACAACGGCGTACCGGTCAACGCGCCGGTCACCGTGCAGGACGGCCAGTCGATCAGTGCGGCCACCCCAAAATCGGACAGGCGCGGCTCGCCGAACTCGTCGATCAGAATGTTGGTCGGCTTGATGTCGCGATGCAATATGCGGCGGTCATGCGCATAGCGGAGCGCGTGCGCGATCTTGATTACGACCAATACGATGTCCGCAATGGACATCGACGTGGATTCCAGCGCATTTTCCAACGTCTTGCTGCGACGGATATTCTCCATCACAATGTAATGATACGGCCCTTCCTTGCCCGAGGCGTATACCGTCAGGATGTTCGGATGCCGCCGCAGCTTTTTCGAGGCTTCCGCTTCGCGCCGAAAGCGTTCCAGCATGGTGGTCGAAACGCCCGCTCCCTCGATAAAGACTTTGATCGCGACTTCGTTGTCGCTTTGGTCCCGAGCAAGATACACCGTGGCCATCGACCCTTGGCCGAGGGCTTGATCGATGACATATTCCCCCAGACGAAAGCCTTTGCCCGGGTATTTGGGTTCGTCGGAGGGGGTTGCGTCCGACGCCTTTGCACCCTTGCGCTTACTCTGGGCGGCCTTGGCCATGCCTGGATTTCCGGCGCGACAGCGTAGCCGCGCATGAAGAAATTAGCGTTGTTCAGTGCCTTTGATCTTTACCGGCTTCGTCGGGACGTTTTCGTGCGGGCCGTGTCGGCCGGTGCGTACTTGCGCAATCTTGTCGACCACGTCCATCCCGTCGATGACCCGTCCGAATACACAATAGCCGTAACCGCGCGGGTCCGGGCTGGTATGATCCAGAAACGCATTGTCCGCCAAGTTGATGAAGAACTGGCTCGTCGCGCTGTCAACCGCAGGCGTGCGCGCCATGGCCAGCGTGCCGCGCTCGTTCTTAAGTCCATTGTCGGCTTCGTTTTTGATAGGGGAATGAGTGTCTTTCTGGTTCATGTCCGCATCAAAACCGCCCCCTTGAATCATGAATCCGGGGATAACCCGGTGAAAGATCGTTCCCGCGTAATAATCCTCTTCCATATAGCGCAGGAAATTCTGCACGGTAACCGGGGCCTTCTCCTCAAACAATTCAACGGTAATGGCGCCCTTGCTCGTATTGATAATGACCACTGGGTTCTCCTTTTCTTCTTCTGCGGTTGGCGTTTCGATGACGTCGGGTTCCTCGGCCGTGACGAGGCCCAGTGAACACCAAACGGCAAGTAGTACGCATCGACGGAATAGTGTATTCATGGTTCTCATCCTCCGGGTTATTGGTTGAAAGGCAACATTTGAGCGCAGGATAATCGAAATAGCGCCGAGTGCAACCCCGTAAGTCATGCGTTTTGCGCATGGGTTTGCGCTGCATGAATACCGCGATAGCGTCCGTGGCGGGCCTTGACCTGTGCCGTCGCGCGGTCTATCGTACCCCCCTTTTATGCAATAGCTGCAAGCGGCTTGACCTGTAAATTGAGGAATAACGAATGAATGTGGTAGTGGAAGACGCCGGTACGTGCCGGAAGAAACTGAACGTGGAGTGGCCCGCGGAACGGGTGCAGTCGGACTATGACTCGGTCCTGTCTGAATTCTGCAAGGCGGCGAAAATAAAGGGATTCCGCCCCGGGAAGGCCCCGGTCAACGTGGTCGAGAAGCGGTACGGCAAGCAGATCCTCGAAGAAGTCCGCGAACGGCTCATCCCGGCCGGCTACCAGCAGGCGGTGAAGGATAAAGGCCTGCACGTCGTTCAGGTGCTGGATTTGACGGATGTGTCGATTGAGCCCGGCAAGCCGATGACGTTCTCCGTCAGCGTCGAGGTGGCGCCGGAATTCGAGCTGCCGGAATACAAAGGAATTCCGTTGGAACGGAAGCCGATTTCGGTGGAGGAGACGAAGGTGGACGAAACCATCGATTCCATCCGCGAGCAATTTGCCTCGTTTGATGAGGTTGAGGGGCGCGCCGTGCAGAAGGGCGATTTGGTCCAGGTGGATTACGAGGGCGTTTGTGACGGCAAGCCCATCGAAGGCATGAGCGAGGAAACAAAGGGGCTCGGCGCTCGCGAGGATTTCTGGGTGCGCGCAGACGAAAACGCTTTCCTGCCGGAATTCGCGGATGGCCTCGCCGGTACGGCCATCGGCGAAAAGACACAGGTTCATGTCGAATTTCCCGCTGAATTTCCGGTCAAGGAATTGGCCGGCAAGAAAGCCACGTATTTTGTGGACGTCAAAGGCATACGGGAAAAGAAGTTGCCGGACATTGATGAAGCGTTCCTGAAACGGCTCGGTGTAGAGGACGAAGCAACCTTGCGAGCCCGGATTCGCGAAGACCTGGAGCGGTCAGCCGAACAGCAAGAAACGCGACGGCTGCGAGGAGAATTGATCGAACACCTGTCGAAGGCGGTGGATATGGGCGATTTGCCGCCCTCATCGGTGTCGCGGGAAACCCAGCAGATCGTGCAGGATATTGTCAAAGAGAACACCTCGCGCGGCGCGAACCAGGAGCAACTGGAGGAGAAGAAGGACGAAATCGTTGAGGTGGCGACGAAAAACGCAGCCGAACGCGTGAAAGTCCAGTTCATTCTCGATCGTATCGCCGACGAGGAGAAGATCGAAGTGACCCCCCAACAATTGCGCGAGCACGTCGACCGGTTGTCGGCGGGGTATGGAATGAAGCCGGAGGCCTTTCGCGCCGAACTGAAGAAGCGGGACGCCATGGACGCGGTGGAAGAGGAACTGCGCCGTTCCATGACCGTGGACTTTCTGGTGGAACAGGCGGCGATTAAAGGGTAGGGTAGCGTAACGGAGTCGAGACGCAACGGGCACCCGCCCGTCTCTGCGGAATGCAAGGCAGGAGCGTTCGCTAACAAACAACTTTCAAGGAAACGGATATGAACGAAAAGAATCAGGTATTGGTACCGATGGTGGTCGAGCAGACCAGCCGAGGGGAGCGCGCGTACGATATTTTTTCGCGCTTGCTGAAGGAACGCATTGTCTTTATCGGGACGGCGATCAGTGATGATATCGCCAACCTCATCATCGCGCAGATGTTATTCCTGCAGGGTGAGGATTCGGAGAAGGACATCAATTTGTACATCAATTCCCCGGGCGGCTCAGTGACGGCGGGCTTGGCGATCTATGACACGATGCAGTTCCTGAAATGCGATGTGACCACCTACTGCGTCGGTCAGGCGGCGAGCATGGGCGCCGTGCTGCTGGCGGCGGGCGCGCAGGGGAAGCGTTACGCCCTTCCAAATGCGCGGATTATGATTCATCAGCCGTGGGGCGGAGTGCAGGGACAGGCCGTGGATATCGGTATTCAGGCGAAAGAAATCCTGCGTTTGCGCGATACGCTGAACGGCATTCTGGCTTTTCACACGGGGAAATCCGTGGATACGGTTTCAAAGGATACCGAGCGCGACTTTTTCATGAGCGCCGAAGAATGCCGGAAGTACGGCTTGGTCGACGAGGTGGTGGCCCGGTCCGATAAGGGCAAGGGCAAGTCCGACAAAGATAAATAACCGATTGCGAGAGTGACTGTGTCTAGAACGGGTATACCAAAGTGTTCTTTCTGCGGGAAACTGCAGAGCGAAGTGGATCGTTTGATCGCCGGACCGAACGTATGGATATGCGATCAATGCGTTGATCTTTGCCAGTCCCTGATTCTTCGGGATAGCCCGCGCAAGGAAAAGAAACGGGCATCCGACCTCCGCGTCCTTAAGCCGCACGAATTGAAGGCCAAGCTGGATGAATACGTGATTGGGCAGGACCAGACGAAGAAGATATTCTCGGTGGCCGTTCACAATCATTACAAACGGTTGAAGAACAAGTTGCAGTCCGCCAATTCCACGAGCGAGGCCCGCGACGAGGTGGAGCTGGAAAAGAGCAATATCCTCATGATCGGTCCGACGGGTAGCGGGAAGACGCTGCTGGCCAAGACGCTGGCTCGTATCCTGGACGTGCCCTTCAGCATCTCGGACGCCACGACATTGACCGAAGCGGGCTATGTCGGCGAGGATGTGGAAAACATTTTGCTGCGCTTGTTGCAAGCGGCCGATTTCAATGTGGAAAAGGCCGAACGCGGCATCATCTACATCGATGAGATCGATAAGATCGGAAGAAAAACCGAAAATGTCTCCATCACCCGCGATGTTTCAGGTGAAGGCGTTCAGCAGGCCCTGCTGAAGATCCTCGAGGGTACCGTGGCCAATATCCCGCCACAGGGCGGCCGGAAACATCCCCAGCAGGAGTACGTGAAGCTGAATACGGAACATATCCTGTTCATCTGCGGGGGCGCCTTCGTGGGTATCGACGAAATGATCCGTCGCCGACAGGGCAAGGGCTCGCTTGGCTTCGGCAAGAGCGGGAAGGTCGGAGCCGCGGCCGCTGCGAAAGGGAGTCTGAGAGCGGAAACGGAGGATTTGCTTCGGTTCGGCTTGATTCCCGAATTTGTCGGTCGCCTGCCGGTGGTCTGCAAGTTGGATGAGCTGAAAGAGAAGGATCTGGTGCGTATTCTGACCGAACCGCGCCATGCCATGATCCGGCAATATACCAAGTTGCTGGCGATGGAAGGGGTGGAGTTGAGTTTCACCAATGCGGCCCTTCATGAGATCGCGCATATCGCCTATCGTAAAGGGACGGGCGCGCGCGGATTGCGCGCCATTCTCGAACACATCATGTTGGACGTGATGTATGATGTGCCGCGTAAGGGCAATGTAAAGAAGTGTCGGATCGATAAGTCCATCGTCGCCGGGCATCGCGCCGCCCTGGGCGTCGATGACGAAACACTCAAAATCGCGTGAACCGGCGCCCGGCGAAGGGCGACGCGATCGTGGCGGCGCACGGGTGTTTGCCATGCGCAGCAGGATGAGACAAAAGGCGATTCAGTTCGCGTGCCTGGCGGCATGGCTGATTCTTCTTGGTCCGCTGACGCTTTCCGGGCGACAGGTTCCCATTACCATCGTGCATACTACCGATCTGCACGGCCATATCCTGCCCACGCGTGATTACGACGGTCGGGAGGATGTCGGAGGGTTCTTGCGTTGCGCGACGGTCATTGAACAGTTGCGGGAAGAAGCGCCGGACCTGTTGCTGGTGGATTGCGGAGATCTGTATCAAGGCACCTTGGTCGGTTATCTCACGCGCGGCCGGATCATGACCGACGCGCTGGCGTGGATGGACTACGACGCGTGGGTGCTCGGCAATCATGAATTCGATTGGGGCATGGACGAGCTGGCCGCCTTGGTGGATGAGGCCGCTATACCCGTGTTGGGAGCTAATATCGGCGTGCGTCCCGGAGCGACGAATCCGCTTCCGAAAGTGAAACCCTTCGTACTGCGCGAGGTGGACGGGGTGCGGGTGGCGCTGGTGGGTTTGACGACCGATGCGATTCCGACCTGGAGTCGTCCGCATTTGTTGGGGGATGTGGTTATTTCGGATTCTGTCGAAACCCTCCGCACGATCGTGCCGCGCGTGCGCGCATTGGAGCCGGATGTGATGGTCTTGCTCTTGCATCAGGGCTATCGTCCATTCGGCGATAGTCCGGCCAATCAGGTCAATCGCATCGCCCGCCAATTCCCCGAATTCGATCTCATTGTGGGGGGACACAGTCATCAGCCGATCGAGCGCGTGCAGGTAAACGGGATCCTCTATACCCAGGCGGGGTATCATGGGATATGGCTCGGCAAGGCGCGGCTGGTCTATGATACGGTGGCCCGTCGCGTTGTCGATCGCGATGCCCGTTTGATTCCTGTTGATGATACGATTGAGTTTCATGAAGGATTGCACGAGGCTTTGCGCGAGGACCTGGATCGCGCCGCACAGGCCGATGCCGTGGAGATTGGTGCCGTGAAACAGCCCGTTGAGCCGCGGTCGCGCGTGGCGGGGCAGTCAGGGGTGCAAACGTTGATCTGCCGCGCGTTGGCCGACGCGGCGCAAGCCGAGGTTGTGCTGCATGGGGCATTGTCCGGCGAAGGATTGGAGCCCGGGGCGGTGAAAGAACGCGACCTGTGGCGTATTGTGCCTTACGAAAACACCATCGGCGTGTTACAGATAACCGCGTCTGAACTGCGCGAGATTCTGGAAGAGAATTCCGAATTGCTGTCCGGTTCGCAATTCATGGGTGTGTATGGCATTCGTTATGACTTGCACGCCTACGAGGAAGTTGGTCGGCGCGTGCGCAATCTGCGGATGGCCGACGGGACGCCCATCCATCCGCGCAAACGTCTTCGTGTGGCCATGAATAGTTATGTCCTGGCCTCCGGAGGCGGGCGCTTTCCCGCTGTGCGACGGATCGCCGATGATCCGTTGGCCCGGCTGGAAATGACGGGAATCGACACGCGCGGCGCTGTGCGCAATTATATCCGGCGACACAGCCCGGTCGCGATCGAGGTCGAGGACGCTGTACGCTTGATTCGGTCGCCGGAATGAAGTTTGAAGAAGGAAACCATGTACGATAGCCAATTCTGTTACGACGGGGATGCACCTATCCGCCTTCGCCGGATAATCAATGTGTGCCGCGACAAACGAATAGCGATGGGCGCTGACAAGGCGGCGCCATGAAGTGGTCCATTCCGATTGGTCGCGTGCTGGGCATACGGATCGGCATCCACATAACCTTCTTTCTGATCATTGCATGGATTGGATGGGTCGGATGGACGATCGGCGGTCCTGAATCCAGCCTTTGGGCCGTGGCGATGATTTGTTTGCTGTTTATCTGCGTCATCCTCCATGAACTGGGTCACAGCGTGGTCGCGCTGAGGTACGGCGTGGAAGTCCGCAGCATTACGCTCCTGCCTATCGGCGGTGTGGCCAGCATGAAATCCATGCCGGAAGAGCCGCGCCAGGAATTGATGATTGCCGTTGCCGGGCCGTTGGTCAATGTGCTGATTCTGGCGGTATTGATTCCCTTGAAGGGGTTCCCCAGCTGGCTCGATATGCCGATTATCCCGACGACCCTGCCTGAAATGGTGGATACCATGATCCGGGCGAATATCATCCTCGTGGTCTTCAACATGATCCCGGCTTTTCCCATGGACGGCGGCCGCGTGCTGCGCGCCTTGCTCGCCATGTTCTTCTCTTACACGACGGCTACCGCGTGGGCCTCCGGGGTGGGGCGCGTGGTGGCCGTGCTGTTTGTGGCGCTCGGCCTGTATGCGCCGCAACCCTTTCTGGTCTTGATTGGTGTCTTCGTATTCATTGGCGCGGAAAGCGAAGCTCGGATGGTGCGCGTGAAGGATGTGTTGAAAAACGTGCCGGTCAGCGTGCTCATGCGTCGGGACGTGCCGATGGTCGATGGGACGGACGCCTTGAGAACGTGCTTGGAGCGGTATCACGATAGCGGGTATATCGATTTTCTGGTGGAGGAAGAGGGCGAGGTGCGCGGCATATTGCCTGCGGACGTATGGATGGAGGCGGTAAAAAAATACGGCCCGGACGAGCCGGTTGGACATCATGTGGTCCGTCGCTATATCAGTTTCCAGCCGGACGCTCCGCTTGATCGAATCATACAGGATGCCTGGGGCATGAAACAGGAAGTCTTTCCGGTCATGCAGGACGGACGCCTCCTGGGAATGCTCATCCTCGCCGATGTGAGCGCCTACATCGCGCGCCGCACCGGCGAGGCGGGGCAAACGCACCCGGCCGAGCGAGCGGAGGCGCCGGCGCCGAGGCCCTCGCGGTTTTCAGTGGATCTCGGGTGATCGCTGTGAAAACCGTTATCGGGCAGCTTTGATTTCGTCCCAGACGGCTGTGTAAAGCCGGTTGTCTTCGCCGAGATCTTCAATGACTTCGCTTCGCGCGAGAATCTCCGGCTCCAGGTTGATGGAGGGATCGTTCAGCAGCTCGTCGTCGATCAGTTCATACGCCGCCGCATTCGGACAAAGGAAGAAAACGTATTCCGTATTCTCCGCCGCGACTTCGGGCCGATGCAAGAAGTTGATGAACGCGTGCGCCAATTCAACTTGCCGCGCATCCACCGGAATGACCATCTCATCCAGTGCGATGGATACGCCTTCTTCCGGAACGATATATACCACGTGTTCGTTTTCTTCCATGACCTGCATGATGTCGCCGTTGTATCCGTGTACGAGCAGGAATTCGCCGGACGCGATGCCGTTTTTGTATTGTTCGTTTTCAAACTTCGCAAGATTCCGTTTCCAACGGATCACGACATCGCGCGCCTCTTCCAGCTCCTCGACGTTGCGCGTGTTCAGACTGTAGCCCAGGTATTTTAGCGCCGCACCGATGGTCTCCCGCATGTCGTCAAGCATGGTCATGCGGCCGCGTAAGTCCGTCCGGTCCAGCATCGCCCAGGAGGGCTTCACATCCTCTACGCTGTCGGCCCGATAGGCGAGTCCCGCGTTACTGATCATATAGGGCACGGCATGGGTGCAGTCTGCGTCGGCGGCCATTTCCTGGTACGCCGGATCCAGGTGCGCCGTGTTGGGGATCAGGTCAGGGTTCAAGGGTTGCAGCATGCCTTGTTCCTGCATGATTTGCACCATATATGTGCTCGGGAATATGACATCATATCCCGAGGCTCCGGCGCGCAGGCGGGCGTACATGGCTTCGTTGGAGTCGAACGTGTCAATCACGACGCGACAATTGAATTCCTCCTCGAATTGACGCACCAGTGAGGGCTTCATGTAGTCCGCCCAATTATATACATGCAGAACGGGCTTTCGCTCCCCGCACCCGGTCAGCAAGCCCGCAACCATGAACAATGCCGCCACATACCTAAACATGCTCATCTTTCCTCCCGCTTTCGCTTAACTGTTGCACCAACCAGATAATAATAAAAGTGACCAGTAATAATATCGTAGACAACGCATTGATCAGCGGCGGCGCGCCGTGTTTGATCATGCTGTATATCTGGATCGGAAGCGTTGTGGCTCCCGGTCCGGTCACAAAGAATGTAATGACGAAGTCGTCGATCGACAAGGTGAAAGCGAGCAGTCCCCCGGCGGCGATGCCGGGGGCCAGCAGGGGGAGTAACACCCGCCACGCGGCTGTCCACCAATTGGCCCCGAGATCGCGGGCGGCTTCGATGACCGAAAAGTCGAAGTCTTGCAGGCGCGCAAGAACCACCATGGCTACGTAACTCACGCAAAAGGAGGTATGCGCAAGAAAGATGGTGAACAAGCCCAGCGACATGCCGATCGCCACAAAGAACAGCAGCAGGCTCATCCCCATGAGAATGTCCGGCACGACCAGTGGTGTATAGATCAACGTATAGTGACCGCGCTGGAGGCGCCCGCTATATCGGTGAAGCGCGAAAGCGGCGGTGGTGCCCAGAATCACGGATACAACCGTGGTGCTTGCCGCGACGATCAGTGTGTTTCGCAGTGCGTGCCAGATCTCGCGTTCGGTGAACAGGCGCATGTACCAGTGCAAGGAAAAGCCTTCCCAGGATCCGCTGAACCGGGATGCGTTGAAGGAGTGTAGGATCAAGACGAAGATCGGCAGGTAGAAGAATACCAGCACGGCAATGGTGGTAAACAGGGGTATGCGGCTGCGTTTCATTGTCTTCTTCAGATTACCGTGTTGCGTACATCATGTTTCCCGCGACGCTCGCTGAGCGGGCGCCCTATGTTTCCAATGCATCTCGTCTTCTCCCTTGCAGCATCAGTACCACCAACATCGGAGCCATGACCGCCAGAGTCAGACCTGCGGATAGGGCGCTGGCGTGGGGTAGATTTCTGTCCACAAAGGTGCGTTGCGCAATCTTGTTCCCCACCATTTCGCTGCGGGGGCCTCCGACGAGGTCCGGGATAATGTAGGAGCCCAGAGCGGGGATGAAGACCATCAAGACGGCGGTCAACAGCCCGCGGCGCACGCCCGGAATGAAGACTTCGCGAAAGGCGCGCCACGGGGTGGCTCCCAGATCGCGCGCGGCTTCCAGAAGCCGGAAATCAAACTTTTCGGATGCCGCATAGAGCGGAAGCACGGCGAAAGGCAACAGGGTATATACCATGACCAGCAGCACGGCTTCCGGGCGGTAGAGGAGCATGGATTGTTCGTCGGCCAGACGGAGAAAGACCAGGAATTGCTTCAGATGGCCGTCGGGATGTAGCAGCACTTTCCAGGCAAAGATACGGATCAGGAAACTCGTCCAGAAAGGAATGACAATGAGCAGTAGCAGAATCCGGCGCCACTTGGCGGGCGCCCGCGCTATGGCGTATCCGGTCGGCAGGGCGAGGGACAGACAAATAACGGTGGTCCCAATGCTCAGGCCGATGGTGCGGTAAACGATCGGGGGGTAATTCGGGTTGGCAAGGCTACGCAAGGTGTCCAGCGTCCAGCCGGAGCCGATACCGCCCCAGGGATCGGGCGGTTTGAAGGCAATGGCAAAGACGATAAGGGTCGGTATGAGGAACAGAATGAACAGCCAGATCAGCGAGGGCAGAGTGATCAGCCATTCTGTGATGGATGGTTTGCGCAGGTGCATGGGCGGGTGCTCACTCCGTTGGAACTTGCATCAAGGCTTCGTCCAGCTCGCTGTATCGATCCAGCATATAGCCGTCATCCGCGTGCCATCGGATCCATACGGCTTCATCTCCTCGAATAGGGTCCTCGTCGAGGATGAAGCGGCTATGCGGCTGGGCGATGGAAATAAGGTAGTCCTGTACTCGGACAAGGTGCTTTGTTTGCGAGCCCAGATAGATCACTTCTTCCACGCGGCCGGGTACGATATTATACAGGGGGTCCGGTTCCGGTTGTGTGCGTGAAATCGTGAATTTTTCCGGTCGCACACTCAGATGTACCAGGTCGCCGACCGCCTTTTTCTTGTCGTTAAAGCACAGAACCTCGGGAAAACCATCGATACGTAGACGGCAATAATCCGGTTCGGGCGCCTCGAGTACGGTACCGTCAAAGAAGTTGGTATCTCCGATGAACGCCGCTACAAAGCTGCTTTTCGGCGCCTCATAGATTTCGGCGGGGGTGCCGAGTTGCTCGATTCTGCCGTTATGCATGACCGCGATCCGGTCGCTCAGGCTCATGGCTTCGCCTTGATCGTGTGTGACATAAAGAAAAGTGATCCCGACGCGATCATGAATTTGATCCAGTTCCAACAGCATGCGTTGGCGTAGTTTCAAATCGAGCGCAGCAAGGGGTTCGTCGAGCAGCAATACATCCGGCTTATTAATCAGCGCGCGGGCGATGGCGACCCGTTGCTTTTGCCCGCCGCTTATCTGGTGCGGTTTCTTGGACGCGTGTTCCTCCATTTGAATCAGCGCAAGCATGTGATCGACTTCCGATCGGATCCGGGACTCGGGCAGCTTTGCAATGCGCAATCCGAACGCGATATTTTCGCGGACCGACAGGTGGGGAAAGAGCGCGTAATTCTGGAAAATGGTATTAACTTTGCGCTTATTCGGCGGCTGCTTCGTAATGTCCGTCCCATCGATCAGCACCCGCCCGGTATCCGGATACTCGAAACCCGCGAGTATGCGAAGCAGCGTTGTCTTGCCGCAACCGCTCGGCCCCAACAGCGAAAAGAACTCCCCGCGCTTGATAGACAGGGAAACAGCGTCCGCCGCATGGATGGAGCCATACCGCTTCGTCACATTGCTGAACTCAAGAAACTCCGCCACCACACCTCCTCGCGCCAAACATAAGCATTCCGCCACTTTCTAATTGATCCTCACTTCTCATTCAAGCCACAACATGGGGACAGAGATATAG
>SLGY01000193.1 GCA_007136425.1 Kiritimatiellia bacterium | reverse complement strand
TTCTTCATCACTCACTCTCCTCACTGAAAACTGAACACTAAATACTGAACACTGAACACTTCCCCTACTTAGCCCCCGCCGCTCTAAACTCCAATCGCGACAGGATGCGGAGTTGATAGACAGTGAAACCGATGAGCATGACGCCGAGGATCCAGGCCATGGCGGTGGCCGGCCCGAATTCGAGAAAGACGAAGGCCTTGTAAAAGATATGCAAGCCCACGACTTCGGTGTCGGCCGCGCCGCCGGTCATGGCGAGGATGTTATCCGTGGCGCCGTACCACGATGCGATGAAGACGCCCACGAAATTGATGATGAGCAACGGCTTCAACATGGGAAAGACGATGAAGAGAATCTTATCCACGAACGTCGCCCCGTCGATGTCGGCGGCTTCGTATAATTCGTCGGATATCCCCTTCAGCGCGGCGAGATAGATAAGGCAGCCCGGGCCCAGACCCGCCCAGAGCATGGGAATGACGCAGGCCAGCATCGCCGTGCGCGGATTTTGCAGCCAGCGATAGGGTTCCGGCAACGTCATGGTGATCCGTTCCCAAAGGCCGGCGCCCTCGTACCCCAACATCGGCGCGGCGATCGCGGCGCAGGTATAAAAGAGGACCGCGCCGACGATCAAAAACAGCACGGCCGGACGACGATGATGATGAAACCAGAGGCGACGGAAGAAGGAAAACGACACGAAAAACAACCCGGCGCCGAGCGCGATATACGCCCAGGCAGGAATACGCATCAAGATGGCGTTCAACGCCCCGAGCTCGGAAGGGGCGTAGAACGATTTCCACAGCAAAATTACGACTATACCGGATATGACGGCGGGCAGATAGAAGACGGTCCGAAAAAAGATCTTCCCGCGCGGCACTTCCTGCAGGAAAATGGCCAACACCACGGGCGGCAGAAAGGTCAATCCGATGACGAGCAGGCTGTACCGCGCCGCGTGCCACACCGAAATCCAAAAGTCGGTGTTCCACAAGACATGCCCGAAATTATCCAGCCAGACCCAACGCGAATCCCCCATGATCCGATAATCCTGAAACGCCATGATCGAGCCGCGAAGGAGCGGAACATATTGCCACAAGAAAATGGTGACCAGTGCCGGAACAAGAATGAGGTAGGCGGGCGCATACCGCTTCAGCCCCCACGCGCCCGGCTTTGTTTCATCGCCCAACCGCGGCGGCGCGGGTGGCGTGAACGCGCGCGCGACGTTGCGGAACACGTATGTGAAGGTGACGACGATCACGATAAGCACTACGAACGCGGACCAACGGCGTTTACGCAGATCGTCCGGGGAGATTTCGCCGAGCATCTCGAATCGCGCGCGCTGGGCGGCCCGTTCAAGCAAATCGGCCATGACGGCCAAGCGTTCCTCCTTGTCTTCGGGCAGCTCATTGTTCAGGGCCATCTGTTCCGCCTGCTGGATCGGAGCGGTCATGAGATCATAGGCAACGTTGCTGTGCCGCCCGTAGGGTTCGGGTTTACCCGTTGCAATGGCTATTTCATACGTCTCGGCCCATCCCGGCGGCGATAGACGCGCGACTTCCGAGTATCCAAAGCGTTCGAGCAAATCGGGGTTCATGAAACGGCCCATACCGCCTTCGACCATGACGCGCATGTAGATTTCCTGCGCTTCCATCGTTTCGCCCCAGCGAATGTATTCCCACGCCGCGTCGCGCACGGCGGGATCCTCGATCCCGGCGAATAAGCCGACCATACGACTGTTCAGCTCCGCGCCGCGCATACCTGTCGGGCCCAACGGGACCGGCGCCATACCCGTCGTTTCCGGGTTGATCGTGGAAAACAAGCGCTCATCGACGTACGCGAAAATCATGCCGATTTCGCCGCGCTCCCATTTGACGGTAAGTTCCGCAGTGTCCTTGTAGGCGTATCCGTAACGGCGCCGGCCCGCGTCGTCCGTCCAGGGCTCGGCGGACAGGCGCGTGTAGAAATCAAGGGCGGTCGCGCCGGCCGGACTGTCGAAATCAATGGACCAACGATCCGTTTCCTCGTCGTACGTCATCACCTCGCCGCCGGCCGACCATAGGAACGTGACCCAACGATGTGATTCGTGGCGCCCGCGCACGAGGGCCAAACCGTACTCCCCTTTTGCCGGATCGGTCAGGGTCCGGGCCGCATGCAGCAAATCGTCCCAGGTCCAGTCCTCGTCGGGATGCGCCAAACCCGCATTATCGAAAAGATCCTTGCGATAAAGCAGCACGCGCCCCAACGCGCCCCCCGTCGGCAACGCCCAGACCTGGGTCCGCCCTTCCGGTCCGGGACGGCGGATGACCGGCCAGATCTTTTCATGGACGCGGAAATCGATTTCTTCTTCCGTCAACGAGGTCAGATAGTTGTCTTCCGGCTTATCCAGCGGATAGAGGAACCCTTGCTGAATGTAGGTATCCGATTTGCGGAAATTCACGTACAACACATCCGGCGCCATGCCGCCCGCTATGGCGAGCAGATCCGATTCCACCTGTTCCACCTGAATGCCTGAAAACTGGCGTAACCGGATCTCGACATGATCCCACGGATGATCGCCGTATATTTCCGGATGGGCCTCATAATGATCGCGATACCGTTCTTCGAAAATATCCGGGAATCGCTCCACAAAACGGTTCAACGAAGCGACCGAAGCACGGCTGTGCGCATCCATACGTGTGGCGTCGGGCAGAGCATACGTGGTCACGTGAATAACGGTCTTCGACGCGCCGGTTTCGGGATCGACGACCGTTTGGATGCGGTCAGCCTGCGCTCGCGACATCAGCAGGCACAGGGCCAGCAGCAAGAGGTTCCGGTGCACTGCAAAACGAGCGATTCGGCCGACACCGCATCTAAGGATCCGCGGACCGACTTGCGGCCGCTCATCATGACAAAACAGCGTACCCGCCTGTTGCTTGCGTCTCATACGGGAGATGTTCTACCACTACTCCCGTTGCTTTCACAGTCCATTGTATCGCGGGTTTCAACAAGACAACGCGCGCTGGTGGGCGGTACAGGACTCGAACCTGTAACATCCACGGTGTAAACGTGGCGCTCTGCCAATTGAGCTAACCGCCCATGCGCTCCGCCGAAGTGCGGTCGAGCCGACCGATTGCGCGGGCTTGATCCTTGTGCACGGGTAGATTACCGTGCGCACTTTATTAGTCAAGTGACGGTTATGCCCCCGCGCAAGAAATCCATCGAGCAAGTCTATCGTAAATTGGCCGCCCATTATGGCCGTCCGAATCCCACCCATCCGCGCGGCAAACCGCTGGATGTCCTGATCGAAACGATTCTTTCTCAGCACACCAGCGACAAAAACTCCCATCGCGCCTATCTGGACCTGCGCCGCGCGTTTCCCCGCTGGACCGATGTGCTCGCGGCCGATCGACGCGCCATTGAGAAGGCGATTCGGTCAGGCGGTCTGGCCCGTCAGAAATCGGCTTGTATTCAAGACGTGCTGCGCCTGGTTCGGCAACGGGAAGGCCGCCTATCACTGGCGCGCCTCGCCCGAATGCCCACCGCGGACGCTTACGCCTACCTGACCGACCTGCCGGGCGTGGGTGGCAAGACGGCGGCGTGCGTACTCCTGTTCGCCCTGAACCGCCCGGCGATGCCCGTTGACACGCATATTCACCGTATTCTGAGGCGTTTGGGCTGGATACGCGCCAACGGAACGCCGGAAGAGGCGCAAAAGGTGCTTGAAACGGGGCTGTCCCCCGCCCTGCTCTACCATGCGCATGTGCTCCTCATTGCCCACGGTCGTCGGACCTGCACAGCCCGGGGCCCGGCCTGCGGGCGCTGCCCGATCCGGGTACATTGTCGGACAGGCCGCCGGGCGCAAAAAAATGCGGTTCTGCTATAGACGCGCGACACCCTTTTGTCTAATATACGCCGCTTCCAATCGAATCGAGCAGAAAGGTTATTTCTTCCACGATGAGTAAATTGATACTAGGTCTGCCCAAAGGTAGCCTGCAGGAGGCCACATTCGGCATGTTGAAAAAGGCCGGCTGGGCCATTACCGGCGGGTCTCGTTCGTATATGCCTCGAATTGACGACCCCGAAATCGAGGCGCGCCTGATACGTGCGCAGGAAATCAGTCGTTACGTTGAAAACGGGCATCTGGACGCCGGGATGACGGGCCGTGACTGGATCATCGAAAACGGGTCGGACGTGGTGGAAGTATCCGAGCTGGTCTATTCCAAACAGGGCATGAACCCGGTTCGCTGGGTCTTGGCCGTACCCAACGATTCGCCCATTCAGTCGGTCAAGGACCTGCAAGGCAAACGCATTGCCACGGAAGCGGTCGGGATTACACGTCGCTATCTGGAACAAAACGGCGTGGAGGCCGAAATTGAATTTTCATGGGGCGCAACGGAAGTGAAAGCGCCGGAACTCGTGGACGCCATTGTGGAGATCACGGAAACAGGCTCCTCGCTGCGCGCCAACAATCTGCGCATTGTCGATGAAATCCTGACCTCCACCACCCGGCTCATAGCCGGCAAGGCGGCTTGGAATGACGAGTTCAAGCGGGCCAAGATCGAGAAAATCGCGATGATGCTGCAAGGGGTATTGACGGCGGATCGCAAGGTCCTCGTGAAGCTGAACGTGCAGTCGGACAATCTGGAGGCCGTCGCCAACCTGCTCCCGTCGATGCACGCGCCGACGGTAAACGATCTGCGCACCGAGGGCTGGTACTCGATCGAGACCGTCATGGATGAAAGCGTGGTACGGGAAATCATTCCCGAACTCAAATCCGCGGGTGCGGTTGATATCATTGAAATGAGCTTAAACAAGGTGGTTCCCTGACTGTCGCCGGGCGTCACACACGCCCGATATACGGAGAACCACAGCGCAAGGAAGAACGAACATGGGTTCCATAAAGAAACAACGCCGCAAAAAAATGTCGAAGCACAAGCGCCGTAAGCGCTTGAAAGCCGACCGGCACAAGAAGAAATAGAGCGGTTCGCTTCGCCAATTTGCCCCGCGTCCCTTGCATTTTCGGGCGCGGGGCGGATATTTTCTGCAACACACGGCGTTTTTTATGTTACGCTTCGTGGAAATACGGAAAATATACCGGATTTGGTGAAGATGACAGGAGGACAACCATTAACTTCTTTTCCCCGCTGGCCCGGCGCTGTCATCGCAGCGCTCGCGCTGCTTTTGGCCGGCTGCCGATCTCTGCCCCCGGCGGATGTCGACGATGATTGGAACGATTTTACCGACCCGTCGGATCAAATCATCGAAGTAGAGGAATCGGAAGGCGATTTCGCCAGAGCACTCGCTTATTTCGGATCGGCTCAATTGTATGAATTAGACCGGGAACATGACCGGGCGATTGAAGCTTATCGCGAGGCCTTGGTCTACGATCCCGACTATCAAGATACCTACTTACAAATCGCCCTGCTCCTCATCCGCTCGGACCGCACCGACGAGGCCATCGACATATTGCGCAAGCTGAGTGATCGTCGGCCCGACGAAGCGCAGCCGTTGATCTGGCTGGGCTCGGCCTATCGCCACGAACGGGATGCGGACGCCGCCATCCGCACCTATCGCCGGGCGCTCGACATCGCACCGGACAGCGCGGGCATTTATATCCAACTCGTGGACCTCCTCATTCAGCGGGGCGACGAGGAAGAAGCCATCGAACTACTCACGGAAGGCACGCGCAAAGCGGACGACCCGGTTGACCTGTACCGGGTGCTAGGGGAAATGTATATGCGTCAAAGCGGCTTGAGCGCCGATCCCGACGAGTCCCGGGGGTACTTTGACCAGGCGGTGGACACCTTTAAGGCGGCCTTGGAAATCGACCCCGAGGATGCCACCCTGTTGAACACGCTCGGCGACCTTTATCTGCGGGAACAGAAACTCGATCAGGCCATAGAGGTTTTCGAGCGGATGGAAGAACTGATCCCCGACGACCTCCTCCTGAAAGAGCGTCTGGCCAAAACCTACGAGCTGGCGGGACGCTTGGAGGACGCCGCGCGCGCCCTCGAAGACTTGGCGGAGGCGCATCCCACGAATGCGCGCGTTTTCTTTTCGCTCGGCGCCTTGTACGAACGAATGGACGAGACCGAAAAAGCCATAACAAATTATGAGCTCGCGGCCCGGCTCGATCCCCGGGAACCTGCGGCTTATCTGAAACTCGGCGTATTGCAGATGGAAGACGCGCCGGACAAGGCCGTGGAAGCCTTGCGCGAAGGGTTGTCCGCGATACCCGGCGACCCGCGCCTTCTGGAAATGTTGGGTTACGTCCTGTTCAACAAGCAGGAATACGCCGCGGCCGTCGAGTCGTTTCGCGAAGCGGAATCGGAATGGCTCCTCGCGGGCGAGGAGGCGCTGACACCCAACTTTTACCTGTACCTCGCGCTCGCTTATTACTTTGACAATCAACCGGAAGCCGTCCCGGAGGTGCTCGGTCAGGCCATGGAAAGGAACCGGGACGCCCTGGAAGCCTTTGCGCACTTCCTCTTTCAGGACGAAGACTCTGATCGCGTCGATCAGGCCGTGCCCATCCTGGAAACGATGCTCGAACAACGTCCGGACGACGCCGCGATCATGACCATGTTGGCCTACGTGCACAGCTTTCAGGAAGATTTCGACAAAGCCATTGAAGCGTTCGATCGGACCAAGGAACTCGCCGTGGGCGCGGAAGATGAGGAGATGATTCTCAATCCCCGCTTCTACTTCTGGTACGCCGCGGCACACGAACGCGAAGAAATGCACGACCGCGCGGAAGAACTATTCTATCGCTGCCTCGAACTCGATCCCGAGAATGCCGAAGCCTATAATTATTTGGCCTACATGTGGGCGGAGAAAGGGATTAATCTGGATAAGGCGAAAGAATACGTATTGATCGCCCTGGACGCACGGCCGGACAGCGGCGCATTCATTGATACGCTGGGTTGGATCTATTATCAACAAGGGCGTTACGAAGAGGCCTACACGGAGATCAAACGGGCACTGGAAATCATTCCCGACGATCCCACGATTCTGGACCATCTCGGAGATATCTACCTGAAGCTCGACGAGCCGGAGAAAGCCCAGGCCAACTGGAAACGCTCGTTCATCATCGATCCGGACAATGAAGAGGTCGGCCAGAAACTGGCCGAATATGGGGTGGACCTTGACCCGTTGCGGGAAGAGGCGGAAGCCCACGCGGAATCAGAGGAGGAATCGAACGACATCGACGCCCCCATCATCGCGCCCGAACAGCCGTCTCCCGAAATGCCGGAAACGGATCCGCCCGAAGATGATCCCGCCCCTCCGGGAAACGGAGACCAGGACGAGGATCAGGAAGAGCCGGAC
>SLGY01000104.1 GCA_007136425.1 Kiritimatiellia bacterium | reverse complement strand
TGCGCCGGCAAGGAGTCTGCGACGCGACGGCGCTTTCGGAAGACCAACGCGCGATGGCCCCACCAAAGCGCCGCCGCCTCACCCGCCTCCGGCGGGATCGTTGTCGCCGCACTCCATAAGCCTGTCCCCCCCACTAAATGTTTGCCATCCGCCGGCATATCCTTATGATTTCAGGCGTCAACTCAATGACGATCAGGCTCTCGGGAGGATTAAAGCGAGTGAGTCAACTCAAACCAACCACGGAACGTTGGAGCACGCGCATCGGCGTCATACTCGCCGTGACCGGCAGCGCGGTCGGATTGGGCAATTTCCTGCGTTTTCCCGGTCAGGCGGCCCAGAACGGCGGCGGCCTGTTCATGATCCCCTATCTGGTGGCCTTTCTGATCGTGGGCATCCCGCTGGCATGGTCGGAATGGTCGCTGGGACGGCACGGCGGTACACGCGGACACAATTCCGCGCCGGGCATCTTCCGGGGCGTACTGCGCAAGCCAAAGGGCGCCTATGTCGGCATGCTCGGGACCGTCATGCCCGTCCTGATCTATACCTATTACGTGATCGTCGAGGCCTTGTGCCTGTACTATGCATGGCATTATTTGACAGGTACCCTCATGGGATTCGGCGATGATGTCTCCGCCGTGGGCGAGTTCTTTGCGCAATCACTCGGCCTGACCGATCATGGCGCCCTCTTTGCGCCCGGCCAAGGCCAATTTCTTGGTTTCGTCGCCCTCTGCTTTTTCATCAATTTCTTTCTGATCTATCGTGGTCTGAGCCGGGGCATCGAACGCTTCTGCGCCTTCGCCATGCCGTTGCTGGTCATTTGCGCGTTCATCGTTCTCGGACGCGTCCTGACCCTTCAACCGTTACCGGACACACCCGACCAGAATCTCCTCGCCGGACTGGGTTTCATGTGGAATCCGGCGCAAGAAGACGGTTCAATCTGGCGCACGCTGTCCGATGTCGACATTTGGTTGGCGGCCACCGGCCAGATCTTTTTCAGCCTGTCCGTCGGATTCGGCCTGATCCTCACCTATTCCAGTTATTTGAAAAAGGACGACGACGTGGCCCTTTCCTCCCTGACATCCGTTTCGGGTAACGGCTTCTGCGAAGTGGTGTTGGGCGGCATGATCGCGCTGCCCGCCGCTTTTATCTTTCTTGGTCCCGTATTTCTCTCCGATCCCGACAACATCGGCACGTTCAGTCTTGGCTTCGTTACATTGCCGAACGTATTCAATCAGATGCCGGGCGGCGCCTTTTTCGGGTTCCTCTTCTTCTTCCTTCTCTTCCTTGCGGCGGTAACCAGCTCGCTGTCGATGTTGCAACCGTCCATTGCGCTGCTTGAGGAGGGCCTGGGTATTACGCGCAAACCGTCGGTCGCCATTCTCGGGTTCATTACGTTGATGGGCACGCTGTTCATCGCCTACTTCAGCGCCGGCGCGACGGCGCTCGATACGGTGGACTTCTGGATGGCGAATTTCTTCATCTTCATCTTCGCTACGCTCCAAACCCTGGTCTTCGGATGGGTGATCGGGCCGAAACGCGGATACGAAGAATTATCCGCCGGGGCGGAGATCCGTGTGCCGCGCGCCATCATGTTCGTGATCCGCTATATTTCGCCGCTGTTCCTGATCACGGTATTCGTCCTGTGGTGCAAGAACAGTTTGCCGGGACGATGGGAAGCGATCATGAACCCGCCGCCCGGCGAGCCACCGGTGGTGTTGATGTCGCTCGGCTTCATCCTGATCGTCATCACCTTCTTCGCCTTCGTCATCGCCGGCGCGAATCAGCGCTGGAAAGACCCGGCAACGGAGGAGCGCTCATGACCATCGCCGGCTGGATAGTGATGATCGTCGCCATCGGAGGCATGACCGGATTGTTGCTCTGGTGCGTCTACAAAGTGTTATCCACGCCGGGCTCCGAAGAGCATCTGCATAGCCCGCTGGATATCGACACGAAGGACAAGGAGTAAGCCGCGCCGACCTGAGGAACGCCGAAGGCCCGGCGGAGTTAGTTCCGGTGGCGGTAGGTAATGCGACCTTTGGTCAGGTCGTAGGGCGACATCTCCACGGAAACACGGTCCCCGTTGGTGATGCGAATGAAATGTTTGCGCATCTTTCCTGAAATATGCGCCAAGATCTCGTGGCCATTGGCCAATTTCACCTTATACATCGTCGCAGGCATGACTTTGGTCACCACGCCTTCCAACTGTACAAGATCTTCTTTCGTCTCTGCCATACTTCCTCCTGAAACTTCTATAGGCGCAAGAGGTTACACGGCAGGCCGTTGAAGCGCAAGGGGCGTTTTCGTATTTTTTCGGTGGGGTCGCCTCGCGCGTAACCCACAAGCCGGAACGGTCCGAGCATCGGCCTGGCGCGCGGCCCGGGAAATCCAACTAACGCCGACGGCCCAACTCCCCATAGCGGGGATCCGCGCGAATCGCCTCCAGATACGGTGCGTCGCCTTCCATCCAGACCGGGAACCGGTTCGGATGTTCCTGCGCCAGATCTTCGAGAATGGGCCATGCATCGTCCATGCGCGCTGCGCCGGCATACGCGCATGCCAGGGCAAATCGGCTTTCCGTACTCTCCGGACGGGCTTCCAGTAATTCGCGCAGCGCCGGAATCGCGCGCTCGTACACGCCTGCCTTGATCAGAATGAAGGCATAACCATATAACAATTCAGGAACAGGGTCATGGGCCGAAACCAGCGATTCAACCTTGAGTACGGCTTCGTCGACTTCGCCCAACTCCACCAGACAACGGATCCTTTCCAGTTGCAGGAAAGGGAGTTCGCTTCCCAATTCCTGTGCCCGGGTCAACAGGTCGTACGCCCCACGCCACTCTTCACGTTCCAGATTCATCCACGCGCTGTGCACCGTACGATTGAAATCCGCAAGCCGATCGTCCGACAGGCCTCCCAGCGCCGTGCGCACCATATGATTGAATCGGTCCGGGCCAAGATAACGGGCCAAGTCATCTGCATCCGATGTCAGCCATGCCGCCGTGTTAACCACGGCCGGGAATGGACGATAATCCCAAAAGTCGAAATCAACAACGGCATCGTCCTGCGCCATATTGAGCAGTAACTGATTGTATCGTGCCAACAGATGATCGGGATTCAGCGCCAGCGCGCGGTCCAAGACGTCCTGCGCCTCGTCCATGCGCTTCAAACGAATCAGCACATTGCCCCAAGCGGCGAGATAGTTTACTTCATTCGGTTCGGCTTGTATGACGTCGCGAAAGAGGACGTCGGCCGTGCCATACCGGCCCGCCAAGGAGGCCACCATCGCCGCGCGCTTCAAATACGGCAAGTGCCCAGGCCGCAGGCGCATCAGTTGCTGATATTCCCGCAAGGCGCTTTCCCAACGACGGTCGCGAAAATGCATTTCCGCCGCCCGCCGGCGCCGCACGACTTCGTCCTCCGCCGCCGCCGGTTGCTCGATCGACGGCAAGTCCAAGCTCAATGTGTCGGGGGGCGCTTCGAATAGCGACTCGATGGGCCGGCGCGGTTCCGGTCGCGTGTCCGGTGTCGGCCCGGAACGTTCCTCCAGGCGATCCACCAACAGACCGTCCATCAAGACAACCGGCCCGGCATGAGTGACGGACGCCAGCATCAAGCATACGCCGATCCATCCCAAACAGGCTCGCGATGATTTTTTCAACGGACTGCTATTGCTCGTCCAGCGCATGGCGCACCTCGTGCAGAGAATCAAAAACGCGATCCGCATGATCGATATCGGAAGCCTCATGCGTATGTGTTACGGCCCACACACGCACGCCGGCGCCTTTAGCGGACCGGATACCGCCCGGCGTATCTTCGATGGCCAGACAATCGGCCGGTGTCAACGATTGCCCGGTGCGTTCGGCCAACCGGCGCACCGTCAACCGGTAACACGCCGGATCCGGCTTGCTTTCCGGAACGTCTTCCGCCGTGACCACGACTTGGAAAACTTTCGTCAGGTTCAATTGCGCAAGAATGGGATCGATATCGCTGCGCAACGCGCCGGAACACAGGCCCACCGGATACCGATCGGCCGCCTTATGGACCAAGTCCGGGATGCCAGCGTACGTAGCCACGCCGTCCGCCGTCAACGCATTGAACGTGGTCGCTTTAGTCTGAACAAGGCGGCGGAGCTCCGTTTCATCCAAGGCCCGGCCGCTCTTACGATAAGCCGCCCGGAATAGATCGCGATCGTCATATCCGATATAATCGCGGACATACTCCTCCCAAGAGCAATCCAGGCCATCGGGCGCAGTCACTTTGCAGAACGCGGCGTAATGCAACGGTTCGGTATCCGCAATGACTCCGTCAAAATCAAAAATGACGGCCTGAATGGGGCTTACTTCGTTCATACCAACAGCGCCGATAATAATTCAAGCTCCTCTTCGGCAAAGGGATTATAGCGACCTTGCTTGGAGGTGAGTATCTTCCGCACATGCGGAGAAAGCCTGTCGGGATCCGGGCTGATGAGTTCCCGGACAGACTCCGCCAGCGTCTCCAGTCCCACCTCCCGTTTGAATTCATGTAGAGCGTGCAGACAGAAATTGTGCAAGTGCTCTTTCTGAATCGCCCATCGCAAATGCGGCAGGGCCCGACGGAAATTCATACGCGCCAGACAGCACAACGCTTCGCCTTCCTGCTCGGAATCCATGAACCGCTCGACGGAAACATAGGCCATTTCGTCGGGTTGATGCGACAAAGCCGCCAGAATGGCTCGGCTCATGGCCGAGCTGTTTGCCTCCCGATCCAGCAGGTTTGCCAGTATGGGCGTGAGCGAGGGCCGACCCAACCGGGTACAGACAGAAATATCTGACAAACTCGGCCGCTCTGAAAGTCTTTGGACCAGCACCTCCTCGAAGCGTTTGCGGTCCTCTTCCGTCAACTCATCATAATAGGCCTTGCCGGCCCATTCCAGCTCATAGTCCTCGCTGTAATAATGCGCTTCAACCAAGCGATTCAGATCACTTATGATATCTGTCTGCGACTTCATATTGAGCGCTACCCTACGCCAAGCGGGAAACCAGTGCAACTCCGGGCGCGCCGGGCGACACGACACAGGCTTGATCCCCGCGCGCGGGCCTGTAACAATATCGGCATGATGACCAAGAAACAGCCTTCTTACGAACCCGTGCGCGCGCTGCTTGAAAAGGAACAGGCCCCGCCGCTTCTGATCCGGCAATTTGAACAGGCGTTCGCACACCTTTACGGCGACACCTCCGGCTATATCAGCGGGGACACCATAGAGCCGGTGGACGCGTTGCCGGCATTGCATGAATTGTCCGATTGCATCCCGGCAGGTCAAAAGGCCATGAGCGAGCTGGTCATGATCAAGCTCAACGGCGGTCTGGGAACCAGTATGGGATTGGACCGGGCCAAATCCATGCTGCCCGTAAAGGAAGGATTAAGCTTCCTCGACATTATTGCGCGCCAGGTGCTGCATATTCGCCGCGAACACGAGGTTCGCACACCGCTGCTCTTCATGAACAGCTTCTCGACCCGGAACGATACGTTGGAGGTGCTGAAAGCCTATCCTGAACTGGGCGCGGGTCAGGGCGACATCCCGGCCGATTTCCTGCAAAACCGTGTGCCCAAAATCCGAGCCAACAACGGCGCACCCGCCGAATCACCCGACCGACCCGAACTCGCCTGGTGTCCGCCCGGCCATGGCGACATTTACATCTGCCTGCAGAGCACGGGCCTGCTCGATCGCCTCCTTGAGAACGGATTCCGCTATGCGTTTGTTTCGAACGCCGACAATCTCGGCGCCGTACTGGACCCGGCCATCCTCGGCTATATGGCCGAAGGGCAGCACCCCTTTCTCATGGAAGCCACTCGACGCACGGCCGCCGACCGCAAGGGCGGGCATCTTGCGCGGTCCCCCGACGGCCGGCTCTTGCTTCGGGAATCGGCCCAATGCCCGCCCGATGAGAAAGAGGAATTCCAGAACATCGATCGCTATCGTTACTTCAATACGAACAGCTTATGGATCAATCTGTCCGCTCTGCGCGATCAATTGAAGCAGCACGAAGGCGTACTGCCCTTACCCGTCATGACCAACCGCAAGACGCTCGACCCGCGCGACCCGGAGTCGCCGGCGATCGTACAACTGGAAACCGCCATGGGCAGCGCCCTGGGCGTCATTCCCAATGCCGTGGCGCTGGACGTGCCCCGCACCCGGTTTGCGCCTGTCAAGACAACGGAGGACCTGCTCGCCCTGCGTTCCGACTGTTATCTGATCAATGACGCCCACCATATCGTACCGCATCCCGAACGGACCTTGCCGCCCATTGACGTCCGGCTCGATCCGGCGTTCTATAAGCTGATCGATGAGTTTGACGCGCGTTTCCCACAAGGTCCGCCGTCCCTGCGCCAGTGCACCGCGATCCGCGTCGAAGGCGACCTCCGGTTCGGCCGTAACGTCGTTTGCCATAACGAAGTCGAGTTGATCAACGAGAGCAATACGCAAATAGACATTCCAGACGGGACACAACTTGACGGCCAACATCGCTTTGCAAAGAAATAGATCGGCTCATGACCTTCGGCGCACTTCTGGATAAAACGCCCCGATGGGTTATCGCGGCGGGCGGGGTTGCCGTCGGCATTTCGATCCTTTCCCTGATCCTGCGCCAGTCCATGGCTACAGGAGAAGACACCACGTTATGGACCTTCAGCCTGGTCCATTTCGCCGGTTACCTGTTCTTCATCGTTTCTCCCGTAGAAATTCTCTTCACGCATATGCTCGGCGAGGGACACTCCATCTCGTGGCTTATCGGTCTGGCCGTGATCACCGCCGTCACGGCGCAATGGATCGATTACGGCATTGGTTACGCGTTCAGCGGCGCGGTGATCGACAACGTCATCGGCCGACGCAAATACACGCGGTACATGAAACGCATCGATCGGTATGGCGGGATGACGATCTTTTTCTTTTGTCTCTTCCCGTTATCGTCCCCGATTGTTGTGCTGGTGGCGGGCATGATCCGCTATCCCCTGCGTTGGACGACCTTCTTCAGTGTAACCGGTCTATCGCTCAAATACATTGCGCTGGCCTGGCTCTTTGCTTGAGCCCCCCTCACCCCGGAGCGGAGAGAGAGGAGCCGTGTTCGATGTTCAACGTTCGATGTTCGACGTTCGATATTTGAAGCAGTTCAAACAAAGGCGCCGTAGCCTTTGGCGTAGGCGGGAGAGGCTGTCTCAAAACCATCTTGAAGACGCCGGGGACAGAGCCCCGGCCTACAAGTTCTGGTGGTTGTAGGCCGACCCTCCCTGTGCCGCCGTAGTGAAACGAAGGCGCATGCGGTCGGCGGG
>SLGY01000117.1 GCA_007136425.1 Kiritimatiellia bacterium | reverse complement strand
TCGGCAAACCGTTCCGCCCCGACGATGCGCTTGTGATACGGTCCACCGGGTCGATGGAAGATTGGACGTGGAAGCTTGATCCGCTGAACTTTTATCAACTCCCGTCTCGCGTCTTGACCGATTAGCCCGCATAGCGCAATTGCAACCAGAACGGAGCGGGCCGGCTTCCCGGGCCGCCGCCTGCCCGCCTGCCTGCCGTTTTTCAACGGGCGGCTGTCCGTAGCGCCGATTTCCAATCGGCGCATGGCTCCCATTGAAAATGGGAGCTACGGGATTTCCTGGGATAGGGCCGACACGGAGGGTTTGGGTCGGGATCAGGCATTCTCCGAGGGGGTAATAAGGCAATTGACGCGAAAGACGGCTGGGGTATATTTATCAATATGGGTAATTTCGAAAATGTGCCTTTTCTTTCAGACGAGTCTATTTCGGTGGCACACGGACTCGTAGGAGTGATTCCGAGCAAGTGGGAGATCAAGAACAATGAATAAGAAGGCGATACGACCCGCGTATGGCGTTTTTGCAGGTCGAACGCGTGCGGCGTTGCTGTGTTGTGCTTTTGCGCTCGGATGGGCCGGGACGAGTATGGCCCAACTGGTTACACCGCTGCAAATCGGGGCCGCGGAATCGATCGATGACGTGTTTGGCGATACCATCGCAGACCATTCGTTGGTGCACATCATGGAGGTCGGTTCGGGCATACAGGAGCCCGCACCGGACGGGTCGCCGCAGAACGCGGTGATTGTGGGCGGCGAGATATACATCGGGCACGGTATCGGCGGGGGCGTGGAAGACACGGGGCTTTTCGGTGCGACGATCCCCAACGAGCTGCGACCAGCCGAGGATACGGAGCTGTTTGTCCGTGTCTACAACAAGCCGGACACGACCAACGCCTTGTTCTATGCCGATTCCGTGAATGCCATGACCGTCAGCGGCGACGATGTGCTGCTCGCTTTCATGGGGCCTATGACAAATATCCTGCATCCCGGTCGCGACACCGATCTGGACGGGATTCCGGATTGGTGGGAATATCTGAAGACGATAGGAAATCACACCGGACTCGTCGCCGGCGTGGATTACGACGGGGACGGTATGACGGCATGGGAAGAGTATATCGCGGGCACCGACCCGTTTGATGCCGAATCCTCGTTCTTCATCACCTCCATCGCGCCGCTCTATTCCGAAACCAACTTCGTGGAACATGTCTGGACCGACCCGGGCACCGGGATCACCCAGACGCAGAATATCTATGTCGTGGAAGGCGAGATCCTCTCTTGGCCGAGTGTCGGTGGGCGGGCCTATCGGCTTGAGTACACGACCAATCTGGTGGAGGGCGCCTACGAACAGGTCCCGGGCGCGACCAACCTGCCGGCCACGCCCCCCGTCAATGTATTTACCAATACCTATATCCCGGAGGAAAACACACCGCTCTACTATCGTGCGCGTGTCTGGTTGCCGGAATAACGAAGGAAAGATTAACGAATGAGCCCGAACAGATTTATCGAAAAGGCACATTGCAGCCAAACCGGCGCTTCCGAGCATTTGGAGTGCGGTGGCAACGAGCCCGCCGCGGGCGAGGCGACACCGCTTTGTTTCAAGCCGGCAACGAGCCCCCGAGGCGCCCTTTTGGAGTGCGGCGCTCCGCGCCGCTTTAGTCCAGCCACCGTTTCGGGTGAGCAACCCGAATCCGTAGACTGCGCGCGGGCCCCATCCAAAGCGCCGCGAAGCGGCGCACTCCAAAAACTCATCCACCTCTACAAAGGGCTGCGCTCCGCGACGACTTCGAGCGCCCGCGCAGTTAAAGAAAGCCTGCAACCCTCTTCCGTCATCTCGAGCAAGGCCGCGCAGCGGCCGCTGTCGAGAGATCCCGGGAACTCGCCTGCCACCGAGATTCCTCCACTCCGTCCCGTCGCTCCGCTCCAGGCCTCCGGTCGGAATGACAGAGAAGAAAACCGGCAACCGGCAACCCGCAACCCGACGTTTCCAATCGTTGGAAACTTTTTCGCTGCATTTTCCACTCGTTGGAAACCCGCTGCGGCGATGATGTCGCTGATTCTCCTGGCTAATGTATCCTTTGCACAGCAGAACGTCTTTCACCGGTCCGATGCCGGGACGGATAACTGGTGGGATGGCGCCAACCCATGGTTTTACGAAACGTGGGATAACAACCAGGATCGCCCTGACCGGACATGGCGCACGGCGAACGACGTCTTTATCGGACATAATAACAATAAGACGATGCAGTTGAACGGCAATGATTGGTATTATATCCGTACGCTTACTTTACAAGCGGGCGCTGATGAAAGCCGCACGTTCAACAGTCCTTCCGGGTCGAGCGCGGGTATAGACATGCGGGGGTCCGGTACGCGCAAGATCGAAAACTTGAGCAGTGCCACGCATACGTTCAACGTACAGGTCTCGCTCGTGGACGGCGCCACGGAATTCAATCCCGTGGACGGTGATCTGGCGTTCACCACCAATATCTTTCTCAACGCCAACTGGTTGGAAGTTTACGGGGATAATGACAACACCCTGACATTGAACGGAGTGGTCTCCGGTACCGGTGGGTTGGCGGTCAAGCAGAACAGTCTGGTGGTACTGACCAACAACAACACGATGTCGGGCGGCATCTGGGTGGAGAAAGGTCGCGTGCGTCTGGGCGGCCATGCCAACGCGATGGGCTCTGGCGATGTCAACGTTGGCACCAATGCCACGTTAGAACTCGACTATAGTTCTAACACCACCTTGAACGACGTTGACCTCAACCTGTATGGCACGGGCACCAACGCCGCGGCGGGGGCCCTGCGAATCATCGGTTCGTCCCGCGCAGAATGGGACGGCGAAATAAACGTGGAAAACGATGCGCGTATCCGCGTGGATTCGGGCGGGTTCCGGACACTCAACGATGTAAATGTCGGCGCCAATACCCTTTACATCACGAACGCGGTGGAGATGGCCGAATGGGCCAACAACATCAGCGGCACGAAAACCGCCGACGAAGGCACCATCAACAAGACCGGCACGGGCACTCTGCGCCTCCGCGGCACGGGATCTGGCAGTTTGGGCACCGTCAATCTGGGACAGGGCACCATCACGCTGGCCGGCACGCTGGCGGGCGGACAAAGCGGCAGCCTCCTGATCATGGCCGACGAGACCACGCTGGAATCCATCACCTCCACCGAACGCAATGTCAGCAAGGAAGTGCGGCTCGATGGTGACGTAACGTTCGACAATGTCGACTTGCGTGGCGGCGTGGATCTCAATGGGGCCACGCGGACGTGGACGATTCCGAATGAAGTGAATGTAAGCGACGATATTTCCAACGGGGGCCTTACCAAGGCGGGCGCCGGCTTGTTGACTTTGAATGACCCCACTACGTTCGGCGGCGATACCCGCGTGGCGGCGGGGACATTGACGCTCGATCATCAGAACGCCCTCCAGAACAGCACGCTGGATATGGCGTCCGGCGATGCCGGCTCGATCACTTTCGGCACCCCCGCCGCGTTCACCCTCGGCGGTTTGAGCGGCTCGCGCAACCTGAACATGGGCGCCAAGAATCTGAGCATCGGCAACAACGACGCGAGCACCACCTACGAAGGCGTTTTGAGCGGCTCGGGCGACCTGACCAAGATCGGCTCGGGCACGCTGACCTTGACCGATACGCACACCTATACCGGTGCGACGACGATTGAAGCAGGGACCCTCTTGATCCCCGGTTCGGCGGCCGATTCGGACTTTACGGTCCAGACGGGCGCAACCCTCGGCGGCAGCGGGCCGATCGGGGCGTTGACGGTGTTCGGGACGGTCTCGCCGGGACAAAGCATCACGAACATGCACGTGAACGAGCTGACGCTGGAGGAAAACGGCGAATATCACTGGCAGATCGAGGCCGCTACGGGAAGTCCCGGCGAGGACTGGGACCTGATCACAGTGGACGGCGGCACAGGCGATGTGTTCGTCGATGCGACGAGTGGGGATCCGTTCACGATCCGGATCGATTCGATGGAAGCGACGCCCGCGGGCTGGGATCCCGACGAGGATCATTCCTGGCTGATCATCGATGCGGGTAATGTAACCGACTTTGACGTGGACAAATTCGTGATCGACGACACCGATTTCGATCCTTCGGCCCCCGGCACATGGAGCGTACGTGAGGATGGCGGGAACATCTACCTGGATTACGAGCGGGCGCCCGACCTGCTCGTCTGGTTCCCGTTCACGGGCGAATCGGCGAGTCCTTCCAACGTAGCGGCGAATATTTCGGTAACAGATTTTGAGATTTCCACAGGCAACTTGCTCTATGGAACGTCTGGTGCATGGGGCGGATCGGGTACCCCCTATGCCTGGGGTTCGGGGGGATGGGGCGAACCCGATTTCGCGTCCTCCCGATACTTCTTCTTCGAAATCACGGCCGATCCCGGCTGGGAGTTTGACATCGAGCTCGTGACGTTCCGATATGGTTTAACGGCTACGGGTCCGAGCGAAGGGGCATTAGCCATTAGTTTCGCGACGAATACGGTCGGGAGTAATTTCAGCCAGGACAATATTGACGAGACCAGCACGCAGAACGACTTGCCCGCTTGGACGGAAGGAGAGGATTATTCGGCATTCGTGAACATGGACGAGTCCCGCATTTCCATCCACGGTTGGGATGGAGGCGGCGGCCATTTCCGGATCAATGACGTCGAAGTCTTCGGTACCATACGTCAGCAGATTCTTCCCGACATCGAAGTCTTGGGCACAAACGATGCCGTCATCGCGGATGGCGATGACACGCCGTCCTTGGCGGCCGGCACCGACTTCGGCGACGTGCACATTGGCGTGGATGCGAAGGACCACGTCTTCACCATCACCAACTCCGGTCTGGCGGAATTGACGTTTGATGATGTGGCCATCGGCGGCGATCACGCAGGAGACTTCTCCGTGATCGACCAACCGACGTCGCCTCTGGATGAGGAAGAGACCGACACGTTTACGATTCGTTTTGATCCCTCGGCGCGCGGCACACGCTCGGCGACGGTGTACATCACCAACAACGTGAGCGGCAAGAATCCGTACACCTTTGACATTCAGGGCACGGGCGTGTCGGAGCCGGAACTGACGACCGACGCGATCACCGAAATCACCCCGACAACGGCCCGAGGCGGCGGCGAGGTCACGGATGACGGCGGCGGGTCCATTTCGGAGTGGGGCGTCGTATGGAACACTACGGGCGACCCGGAGACCACGGATTTCAACGATCAAGCGGCCCTGAACGGCACGACCTTTACAAATCTTTTAACCGACTTGACGCCGGGCCAGCAGTACTTCGTGCGCGCGTATGCGATCAATGAGTACGGCACGGGGTACGGGAATGAAGTCGATTTCACGGCCGACTGCTTCACGAATGAGCCCACGGCCACGCCGGCGACCGGGGTGGGGTTGACGAACTTTACAGCGAATTGGGACGTCCTCGAAGGGGCGACGGGATATCGGCTGGATGTGCTGGAAGCGCTCACGGATAGTTTTACCGACGGCGATTTCACGTCCGACCCAACCTGGTCGGGCGATACGGCTGATTACAGCGTCTTGACCAATGCCACGCTGCCGGAGGGCGCCACTTTTGCGGCTGAGACCGACGGCTCGTTCCTCGTATCGGACGCGAATGTGGGGGATTCGGCATTGACCACGCCCTCGCAGGCCATCAGCGAATGGCGTTTCTCGCTGGGCAGCCCGAATTTCAATGCCTCAACCGTCAATTTCTTCGGCGTCATACTGATGTCGGATACCGCGCTGACCGGGGAAATTACCGCCGGCAGCGCCGATTGGAATGGATATTATCTGCGCTTGGCGGGTAGCCACCTCGAATTGTGGGTGAGTTCCGGTACTACGCGGTCCCTCGTCGGCACGTTTGAAGATGCGGGTGATTTCGGAACCGGCGCCCTGCGCGAGGGCCTGAACCTGCGCATAACGCGCAACGAAGACGGCGAGTTTACCCTCTATTACGACACCGGTTTCACCTATGATTCGGTCCCGACCAACGCTGGCGGCACGGTGACGAACACCGCGCACGACGTCTCATCCTACTTCGGTGTCTTCACGCGCTTTAACAATCCGGCTTCCACCCGCCGCGTCTATATTGACAACATCGAAACTGATCCGGCCGCGGTTTATGTGGACGGCTATGAGGATCTGGATGTCGGCGATGTGACCAGTCATACAGTCACCGGATTGGAGCCCGACACGTCCTACACGTACCGCGTGCGCGCCGAAGGCGCGGGAACGTGCGTGAGCGGTCATTCCAACCTCATCGAGGTGACCACCGACGCGGTTCCGGATCCGACCGATGTCACGGCCACGGCCGACGGGAACGAAATGGTCCGGTTGTCCTGGACGCCGGATCCGACGTATTCGGACGGGTTCATCGTATATCGTGCGGGCGCGCCGCCGGTCGCCGCCCCGGAACAGGGACAGACGTATGATGTCGGTGATCCCGTGGGCGATTTCGGTACCGTAATCTTCAAGGGAAGCGGCGACAGCCTGGAACACGTGGTCCGCACCAATGAAACGCACTACTACGATTTCTATAGCGTGACCGACGATTTCTATTCGGCGGGCGTGAGCGCCGACGATGCGACCGGCTCGTATCTGCCCTTCGAGATCGTGGAGCCGTTTGCCTACACCAACGTCGGCACATTGGCGACAGCCGGCCATGGAGATGGCGGTCAGGGCTGGGCCGGCGGCTGGACAGGGGACACGAGCGACTTCCATATGGATGGCGGTAGTTTCGATAACCAGGCCAACTATCCGGACAACGCAGGCAACAAAGTGCGCGTCACTCCGCCGAGCGACGAATCGCGGGAAGTCTTCCGGGAATTGGAACAGACATTTTCCGATGGGCGAATCTATGCCGCATATATCATGAATTATCAGTTCGATGGGCCCGACAAGTTTTCCGGTCTGTCGTTCTTTTGGGATGATACCGATGAAAAGCTCTTTGTGGGCGAAGTGTTCACCGCCGATCAACGCTTGGGTATTGACGGTACGGCGTCTTCGCGCGAGCTGACGGCCGGTCCGGGCAATGATTATATCATTGTCGTCCGGTACGATTGGGCGGACGAGGAAGCCCGCGCCATTGCCTTCGAGATCGGAGACGACACGGTCCCTCTTGAAGAGCCCACCTCTTGGGATATTACGGTTTCCAAAGCCAGCAATGTGGTTGGCTCAATCAACTCCGTACGACTCGCCGCCGGAGCGGGGGATGAGGCCGGTACACCTGGCAACGTGTTCTTTGACGAGGTCCGTGTGGCGACTACGTGGTCGCAGTTGCTGAACATCGAGGACCCGGTACTGGACGTGGATCCGGATGAGTTGACCTTTGGAGCACAGGTGCTAAACGATCCGGAC
>SLGY01000172.1 GCA_007136425.1 Kiritimatiellia bacterium | reverse complement strand
CGCCGACCGCATGCGCCTTCGTTTCACTACGGCGGCACAGGGAGGGTCGGCCTACAACCACCAGAACTTGTAGGCCGGGGCTCTGTCCCCGGCGTCTTCAAGATGGTTTTGAGACAGCCAGTCCCGCCTTCGCCAAAGGCTACGGCGGACAAGCCGTGTTGCCCAGAGAATGTACCGGGAAGTAATGGCAACTGGTAAAAGAAGTTCTGTAGCCGCGCTGGCATACCGCGCCGTAATCCCCCTGGGACGGAGGCGGGTAACAGCGTGGAAGCGGTACTTGGCGGTCAGTCTCTCCACCTTCTTGCGGCTGTGACGATCGACTACCTCATTGGCTGCGGGTTGGGTCTTGTCAGCGGGCTACGGGTTCGGCATGCTGGCCGGTATGGAGCACGAAAATACGCATCCCGGTGAACGCATGCGCAACCTGATTGAGTCCGTCGAGGCCCATCTCACGCGTCTGAAGGAAGACGGGATCACTACCGTGGAAGTGGATCCGGCCACGCTGCGCGCCTTGCGAGATTCATTGGACGCGGCACAAGGGCCGCAAACGCCCCTGTCCCCGGAAAACGAAGAAGGAAGAATAACCATGTCCGCCCCGCTGGAAGCCATTGCCCGCCGTATCGCCGCCTGTCGCTTGTGCCGCTTGTGCGAAACCCGCACGAACACCGTGCCCGGGCAGGGCGCTTCGAATCCCGACATCATGTTCATCGGCGAGGGGCCGGGAGCGGACGAGGATGCGCAGGGACTCGCGTTTGTGGGTCGCGCCGGCCAATTGCTCACCAAAATCATCGCCGCCATGGGCTATCAACGCGAAGAGGTATGGATCGGGAATATCGTCAAATGTCGTCCGCCGAACAACCGCGTCCCCACACCGGAAGAAATGGAAGCATGCCTGCCCTACCTGCGCGAGCAGATTGCCCTGCTCAAACCCCGCGCCATTGTCTGCCTCGGCGCCACCGCCGTGAAAGGGCTCTTCGACACCAAGACCGGCATTACCAAGTTGCGGGGCCAATGGATGACGTTTGAGGGCATCGACACCATGCCGACTTATCATCCGGCTTACCTGCTGCGAAACCCGCCCGCCAAACGGGACGTCTGGGAAGACATGCAGGACGTGCTGCGGAGACTGGGCCGGCCCGTGCCGGGGAAGCAGTCGTGAAGAGTCAGAAGTAAGAAGTAAGAAGTAAGAAGTGTGCGGGGGGCTTACACTTCGTCGGGATTGATTTGCACCCGGATGGTGGACTGCTTGAGCACGTCCTGATCCATTCCGCCCTCGGACTCGACAAGCCCGCCTTGCACATGCTTCAGCAACTTTTGTACAGCCGCTTCGGCGCTTTCCCCATTGCCGCCGATCACGCGCACCACATCCACAGAATCCGGCAGGGCCAGTTGCGCCCGCAGATGACTGACCTGGTCGGGCAACGTAAACGCTTTCTTACAATTCGGACAACGTCCGCGCTTGCCGGTGTCGTTGTCCCGCACCCACAGCTTCTGACCACAAACGGGACAGCTCATCTTGAAATCGGATTCGTCGTTTTCACGGATAACCAGCACCGCCAATGGCACATCGCTTTCGGAAGGCAACCGGCGATATATCGCCTTGATCTTGTCCAACGTAATGACGTCGAGAAATCGCGTCAAAATGACCACGCCATGGGCGTTCTTCACCGTATCATCCCACGCCGCGTTCAAACGAGGATCACCGGCCAGGACATCGAAAGACACATTGTGATCCCCGATAGCCTTGCTATTACCGGAACCGCATATGTCCTTGACGAAGTTTTCGCCCATTTCCTCGTGGACACTAAGGGCCAGAATGGTTACCTGATTGGAAGCTGCTGCACTCATGTTTCTAAATCCTTGCACAGGTTAGCCGGACGAATCAAGCGATTAAATGCCAATTTCCACCCCTCCCCCGGCCGGCTGAGTCATAATCCTCTATCACTGAACATATTACAGAATCACTATTTCCGCAGGGGGTTTAGCGAACCTTGTTTTCTTCCCGCCTTTTCGTGACGATCTGCTCGGCCAACGCGAACGGTACGGCTTCATAATGTTCGAAATGCATGCTGAACGATGCACGGCCCTGGGTCAAGGTGCGCAGGGCATTCGAATACCCGAACATTTCGCTCAAGGGGACCATACCGCGTATCAGTTTGTTGCCCTTGATCGAGTCCATCGACTCGATACGGCCGCGCCGCTGGCAGATGGAGCTGGATACCGGCCCCATGAATTCCTCGGGCGTGACGGCCTCCACCGACATCACCGGCTCCAGCAACTCCGGATTGGATTTCATGAACAATTCTTTGAACCCAGCACGACCCGCCTCCTGAAAGGCAAAATCACTTGAATCCACGTCGTGCGCGGAGCCGTCAACCAACTGCACGCGCATATCAACCACGGGATACCCCGCGTACGGCCCCGAGGTCATGGCCTGAATAATGCCCTTTTCCACCGAGGGAATGAATTCGGAAGGAATGCGCCCTCCAACGATCTTGTTCACGAATTCAAACCCGCTTCCCGGATCCATGGGCTCGAGTACAAGCACGACATGCGCGTATTGTCCCCGGCCGCCGGATTGTTTGACGTGTTTATAAGCGCCTTCGGCGTTTCGTGTGGCCGTTTCGCGATAGGCCACCTCCGGCCGACCTACGTCCGCGTTCACGTTGAACTCGCGCTTGATGCGGTCCACAATGATTTCCAGGTGCAACTCACCCATGCCGGAGATAATGGTCTCCGCGGTTTCCTGATCATAATTTACAATAAAGGTCGGGTCCTCGTCCGCCAACCGCATCAAGGCTTCGCCCAGCTTCTCGTTGTCGGCCTGGGCCTTGGGTTTGATGCTGATGGAGATGACCGGCGCCGGAAACTCAATGGCTTCCAGATGGATCGGATGCCCTTTGTCACACAGCGTATCACCGGTCTTGGTGTCTCCCAGGCCCACGACGGCTACGATATCGCCCGCGTGCGCGTCCTCCAGCGCTTCCTGTCGGTTGGCGTGCATCCGGAGGATGCGGCCCACCCGCTGCGGCTTGTCGCGCGTACTGTTGAGCACCGAGCTGCCCGATTTCAGCGTGCCGGAGTAGATACGGATATAGGTCAGCTTCCCCATGTGTTTGTCGGCAACGATCTTGAAGGCCAGCGCCGAGAAGGGATCCGTGTCCGAGGGTTCTCGACGCTTCTGCTGCGTCTCGTCGGTCGCACAGATGATCGGCGGAATCTCATTCGGCGCGGGCAGAAGATGCACCACCCCGTCGAGCAAGCGCTGAATCCCTTTGTTCTTGAACGCCGACCCGCAGTACACGGGCACAACGCGCCGCGAAACGGTTGCCTTGCGGAGAATCGACCAGATCTCGTCCACCGTCAGGTCTTCGCCTTCAAGGAACTTCTCCAAGAGGGCGTCGTCCTGTTCCGCACATTTCTCAACCAGGTTAGCGCGCCACTTTTCGGCGACCTCCATCAGCTCTGCCGGAATGTCTTCTTCATGGAAGTATTGTCCGAACGAGGTTTCATCATAGAGAACAGCTTTCATATGAATGAGATCAATGATCCCGCCGAATTGCTCCTCCTGCCCGATCGGTACGACGACCGGCACGGCATTGGCCTGAAATTCCTCCTGAATCTCCTGTACCACGGTGAAGAAATCGGCTCCGACACGATCCATCTTGTTGACGAACGCGATCTTCGGGACACTGTACTTCTCGCTCTGCAACCACACTTTTTCGGATTGAGGCTGCACGCCGGCCACGGCGCAGAACAAAGCAATGGCGCCGTCCAGGACGCGGAGACTTCGTTCCACCTCCACGGTAAAATCGACGTGGCCCGGCGTATCGATGAGCGATATGGAATGACCGCGCCATTCCGTACTCGTGGCGGCGGAGGTAATGGTGATCCCCCGTTCGCGTTCCTGCGCCATCCAGTCCATCGTGGCGCCGCCGTCATGCACTTCGCCCATCTTATGGGTCTTCCCGGAATAGAACAGTACGCGCTCGCTCACGGTTGTCTTGCCCGCGTCGATATGCGCCATGATCCCGATATTACGAATCTTCGAAATTGGATATTCTCTAGCCATGATCTTTACCTGATTGTTCTGTAGCGTTCTTCGCGTGTCCGAATTTGATACACGCCTCCCCCTGAATTTGGTTGGGAAGTTCGGGAATATGGACCCTTGGCCGCCTGCATGCAAGGGTAAATACGGACTAATTGAGGAAAAATACGGGACCCGAACCCCGAATTCCACCCCACCGGCCCGGCCTGGCCTTGGCAGCCATGACGAATCCGCGCCGCCGACCCCTTGCGTCACGGGCCGGGAACGGGTACTATGGACACGGTAAAGCGTCTTCGGGAGGATACAATCAAGGAAAGGTTTGATCATGCATATCTATTTACGTAACGGTATCGCCCTGGCCTGCGGCTTCGCCGTACTGACCCTCGCGGGCTGCGGGATGGCATCGGAGGAATCCCTCGCCGCAAACGCGGAGGAATACGACGCGGCGCAAGGGCTTGAATCGCTGTTCGGAACGCAGCTGACCAACGCCGAGGGGGCGGAAGTGGACGTGGCGGCGTTGGACGGGAAAAAGATCGGCATCTATTTCTCGGCGCAATGGTGTCCGCCGTGTCGCACCTTTACCCCATTGCTGGTCGACGCCTACAATGAACTACGGGCGAGCGATAAGCCTTTCGAGATCGTCTTCGTTTCAAGCGACCGATCGGCCGATGCCATGCTGGAGTACATGCGGGAATACAATATGGATTGGCTGGCCGTGCCGTTCGATGCCGAGGAACGCGGCGCCCTGTCGCAGCACTATGGCGTGCGCGGCATCCCGACCTTCATCGTGATCGACGCGGACGGCCAAACGCTGTCACGGGACGGACGCAATCAGATCACCCGGCACGGAGCCGACGCCTTCGAACGCTGGTAATGAGACGTCAGGCGGCGCCTGTGCGGTCGGTACCGTCCGTCGCGCGGGCTGGTCGCGTCGGTTGGCGTGCTTGACCCTCGCGAAGTTCGCGATCATCATCACGTCGACGTTCAAGCATAAGACCTCATGGTGATACACACTTCATATGAAGACGGCGTGCTTATCCTGCGGCCCGAAGGCAGGATCGATACGCACGGCTCGGAGCGCTTGGACGCGGAGACCGCAACGGCGTTGCCCGACGATGCGCACGCCTTGGCGCTGGACATGCGGCATGTCAACTATTTGAGCAGCGCCGGTCTGCGCGTCTTCCTGCGCCTGTACAAAGACCTGCGCGCGCGCGGCGGCTGTTTTGCGCTGTTCGGTCTGCAACCTTACTGCGCCCAGGTGCTGGATATCGCCGGCTTCAGCGAGGCCCTGCCCGTGTTCGCCGACGAAGAAGAGGCCCTGGGCCACATCCATGCCGAGCAAACACCGGCATCGTCACGAGCGGAACGCCCGGAAGACGTCGCCCGGATCGAAGGCGGCACAATCCGGACCACGGGAACCCGCGACGCGACCGGCACCATCGACGTTCTCGGGGATATCAACGATGTGCTGCACGCACGCATTGAGTTGAAACATATCGCCTCGAAACCTTTCTTTCAGACGGAATATTCGCTGGGTTTAGGCGCATTGGGCGATTTGCCCGAGGATTATTTGCCGATCATGGGTGAGGCGATCATGATCGGAGGCACCATGGTATGGCTCCCCACCGACGGGAACGACACACCGGACTTCCTGATTCCGAAGAAACAATCGGCCGCCGTAACGCTCCGGACGGGTTTCAACGTCTGCGTGCGCGGCGGTTTCAACGAAACCGTATGGTTCGAAGCGGACGACCCGGAAGGGCTGCCCATGTCCGCGCTCTATCGCGCCCTGTTCGATCGGTCCCGCCAACACCGCCCCGATTTCCGGGGCGCACTCGGATTGGCCATGCGCGCCGAAGTGGGCAAGGCTTTCGGCTCGGGGGTGACCCGGTCGCCGGTCCTGCCCCATAAACCGGCCAACGGAAAGATGATCCTGGATCCGGATAATTTCCCGGAATGGTTCGAAATCGACAAGGAACCGCGCCACCGCAACCTGACCGCCTTGATTTGCGGCGCGGGCGTTGATTTGACCATGGTCTTATCGGCCTACAATCAAACGTATCTGAACCGGACCTTCTATCTCAACCCGTCCAATCAACCCGCGCACGACGTCCTGTTACATAACCACGCCGTATTCTTCAATCCGTTACCCGTGCCGGAACAGGCAACGGACCTGGAACACGAGATCGACCAGGTGGTTGACCAAGGCGACTTTATCGACATGCGGCATCTGCTGGATCAGACGACCGTACAATCGGCGCTGATCGGCATCAATTATGTGCAGGACTTTCGTGAAGACCGACACACCTGAAAGGGAAACTCGGCCATGAAAAGAGGAATACATACGCTGACCGTCTTTCTGCTGTTTGCAGTGTTGATCCAACCCGCCGCGACGGCGGCAGAAGACGCCGCACCTGTTCGGCTGGTTGCCGAATGGGAATTGACAGGGCCGCTCGTCGTCGTATGGCCGGAGCACCTGCGCCGGCAAAGCGCCTTGGTCGAGCCGATCAACAACTGGATCCGTTCCCTGCCGAAAGATTGGGATGTCGCCGTGATCAGCGCGCGACCGCCCAGCATACGCGCACTCCAGGACCTCGGGCGCGATGTGCGCTATCTGCCGATCGATCGTCCGCGAAACGTCTTTGTCCGGGATTGGGCGGGCCTGCCCGCCGCCGACGCGGAGGGACGCCTGCACGCCGCTAAATTTCGCTATCAACCCGGACACCTGTCCGGAGGCGATGTGGCCCGGGCGCATGACAACCATCGGGTCGGCGCGGAACTGGGCGAAAGTCTGTACGGCGCGATAAGCGAAATCCCGCTGACCATGAGCGGAAGCGCCATCACGCACAACGGCAAGGATACGGCGATCGTATCGCAACGCATCATCGGCGAAAACGAACAGCGCTCGATCACGGAGATTCGCGATCGGCTTCGCCGTTACGCCGGCCTGACGCAGGTCGTATTCGTACCGCTCCATCCCGACGACCGGCACGGACACCTCACGGGCCTGATCCGCTTCGCATCGGACGATCTCGTGCTCGTCACCGATCATCCGGACGAGAACGGCGAACAGGCGGATTTTGCGCGCCGCCTTGAAGAGCAGATCGATCGGGACCTCGGCCAAACGCTTCGCGTAAAGCGCCTGCCGCGGCCTTCCATAAGCGCCGACCTTCCTTTCGAAGCCGGTTCCTATCTTGATTTTATCGCTTTGGACGATCACCTGCTCGTGCCCTTTTTCGACGCGCCGGAAGATGAAGAGGTCCTGGAGATCCTGTCGGAAGCCTTACCCGGCCGGGTCCTTGCACCCATTCCCGCCGACGTCATTCTTCCGCTCGCCCGCGAAGGCCTGGCCCCATCACGCATCAGCGTCGTCTATTGAGCCGGTTCGCTTTCCGGGCGGCCGCCTTTTGAATAGGCGCGGTCATGAAATATTCCCGACCTGCGAAAAATATTTTGCAGTTGCAACAATGTGCATGTATAGTGACATGTTCTTGCGCGGGATATTGCGCAGGAGAATAGAGCTCGTAAGCGGGGCTGTCGGGGGGGCTGATGAGCGAATGATACAGGCGCCTCGTATAGATGGAGCGCCTTTTTTAGTACTTCGCTCATCGGAAACCGTATCGAAAGCATACGGTTCGGAACGTTGCGCAAACGAAAGCTGGAAAGTTGAAAACCTAACTGCAGGGGAACAAGATATGAGACTATTCATCGAAACGTTAATGGTCCTTCTCAAGGAAGAGGGAATCACGCAAACCGAATTGGTATTGCGATGCAACAAACAGGGCGCCAAAGAGGGGCTGCAGATTTCCAAGGGCGCTATCAGCAACTATAAGCAAGGGCGCTTTCCCGAGCCGTCCTATGCCGCGTTGATCATTCGCAACGTCTCCAAGAGCCCGATGCGCCGCAACGAGCTGGCTATCGCCTATCTGCGCGATGTCTCCAATGAAATCGGTATCGAACAGAGCGAGATCGATATCGTCAACATGCGCACGAAATCGGTGGACCAGTTACGCGCATTGCCCGCGCATCTGCGCGCGCAACTGACTACGCTGGGCCAGGCCAGTGTGAAGATCAACGAGTATCGGGCGGTCGTGGACAAGCTCAGTAGTCTGGCCAAACGCCATATCAGCCCCCCGCCGAAAGCCAAGAAACCCCGGGGCGTCAAGCGCCGCCGCAAGTAACGGCACGGAATGATGGTTTGCGCTCAACAAGGACGGCGGCTCCCCGCGAGAGTCGCCGTCCTTCTTCTGCTCCCGGTACTGTTGCTGGGCGGGAACGGACGCATGATGGCGCACGCTGAGGTCAACGATTCCGACCCCGTGCGCATTGCCTGTGTCGGGGACAGCATTACGTATGGCATGCGTATCGAAGACCGCGAACGGCACAGTTACCCCGCCGTGCTCGAACGCCTGGCCGGCGATGGTGTGAACGTCTTGAACGCGGGGGTCAGCGGCACGACCCTGCTGCGCAACGGCAATTATCCGTACTGGACCACCGCCGCATTTCGCGACGCGACCGCGTTTGAACCCGACGTCGTGATCATCAAACTGGGCACCAACGACACGAAACTCAGAAACTGGCAACACCGGGACGAATTCGCCGGCGACCTGCGCGCCATGATCGAACATTTCGCCGACTTGCCTTCCGAGCCGCGTATCTGGGTCTGTCTTCCCGTACCGATGTATGGCGCACTGCGCTCTCTGAACGACCGCACGCTGCGTCGCGAACTGATTCCCGTCATCCGCGAAGTGGCGAGCGAACAGGAGGTTCCGGTAATCGACCTCTACAGCGCCCTGGATGATGCACCCGAATATTTTCCCGACGGCGTTCATCCAAACGCCGACGGCGCCCGGCGCATAGCCGAAACCGTATGGGAAGCCGTACGCGACGAGATCCGCCCTTGACCAGCCCGTGCCGTCCGAAGCTGCCGGGCCCTATATCCGCATCAGGTGATACTTGACGCCCGCAGTAAATTCGCGCATGCTTCCGTGGTTGTAGACGTATCACCATAAGAGGGATGGAGGAGCGAAAGATGCCAAGAAATGTACGCGGAGGCCTGATTCAAACCAGTGTGACCCACGAGGGAACAGCGGACATCCCCGCAATCAAGAAAGCCATGATAGACAAGCACATGGACTTGATTGAAGACGCCGCCAAACAGGGCGTGCAGGTCCTGAGCCTTCAGGAGATTTTTTATGGACCGTATTTCTGCGCCGAGCAGGATACGCGCTGGTATGAAAGCACCGAGTTGATTCCGGACGGTCCGACCACGCAACTGATGTGCGAAACCGCCAAACGGCTCGGCATGGTCATTGTCGTACCGATCTACGAGGTTGATCTGCCCGGCATCTATTACAACACCGCCGCCGTCATCGACGCCGACGGGACCTATCTCGGCAAGTATCGCAAACAGCATATTCCCCATTGCGCGCCCGGGTTCTGGGAAAAATTCTACTTCAAACCCGGCAACCTGGGGTATCCGGTCTTTGAAACGGCGTTCGGCCGCGTGGGCGTCTATATCTGTTATGATCGCCACTTCCCGGAAGGCGCCCGCGCACTGGCGCTGAACGGAGCGGAAATGATTTTCAACCCGTCCGCTACGGTCGCCGGGTTGAGCGAATATCTGTGGAAACTGGAACAGCCCGCCCATGCCGTGGCCAACCAGGTGTTCATCGGCGCCATCAATCGGGTGGGACATGAACAGCCTTGGGATATCGGCGAATTCTACGGGCAATCCTACTTCGTCGATCCGCGCGGACAATTCCTGGCCACCGGCAGCCGCGAAAATGATGAACTCGTCGTCGCCGACATGGACTTGGACCAGATTCGCGAAGTCCGCAACGTCTGGCAATTCTTCCGCGATCGCCGGCCGGAAACGTATGACTCACTAACCGCGCTCTAAACGGGAATCTCACACATACGCAGGGGGGTGACTGCGCATATGAACGAGGACCAGGTGTTGCACGACCTGACGCCCGAACAACGGGCCGTCATCAACAACAGCCCCTACAGCAACGACGACCTTGCGCCGATTCCCGCCGAGGAACGGACTTGGGGGTTGGTGAACATCGCCCATCTCTGGGTGGGGATGTCGGTGTGCATTCCTACATACATGCTCGCCAGCAGCCTGATCGCCGCCGGGATGAATTGGTGGCAGGCCATCCTCACCGTGGCGGCGGGAAACCTGATTGTTTGTATTCCCATGCTGCTCAACGGTCATGCCGGCACGAAATACGGGATCACCTTTCCTGTTTTCGCCCGCGCGTCGTTCGGTACCTTGGGGACCCATGTCGCCTCGGTGCTTCGCGCCGTCGTGGCCTGCGGCTGGTTCGGCATACAAACATGGATCGGCGGGGCCGCGATTTACAGTCTCGCCCTCCTGGCGTTACCCGACCTGGCCGAAACGCCCGTCATCCCCCTGCTCAGTTCCGATTACATTGATGTGAACATCGCGCAGTTCGCATGTTTCCTTTTTTTCTGGGCCATCAACATCGGCCTGTTTGTCTGGAAGGGCATGGACAGCATCAAATACATCGAGCATTGGGGTGCGCCATTGCTGATCGGCATGGGGCTTGCCCTGCTGGTCTGGGCTTGGATCAACGCCGATGGTTTCGGCCCCATGCTCACGCAACCTGATCAATTCGAGACGCGAGCGGACTTCTGGCGCGCGTTCTTCCCCGGCCTGACGGCCATGGTCGGGTTCTGGGCCACGCTCTCGCTGAATATTCCGGACTTCACGCGCCACGCACGCTCACAGAAAGACCAGATGTGGGGTCAATTCCTCGGACTGAACACAACCATGCCGTTCTACGCTTTTGTCGGCGTGGCCGTTACCAGCGCCACCATCGTCATTTTCGGCGAAGCGATCTGGGATCCCGTCGAACTGCTCGCGCGCTTTGACAGTTTTACGCTGATCCTGGTATCCATGTTCGCACTCGCCCTGGCCACACTGACGACGAATATGGCGGCCAACGTGGTTGCCCCCGCTGCGGCCTTCTCCAATTTTCTGCCCCGGCTCATCAGCCTGCGGCGCGGCGCCCTGATCACCGGGCTTATCGGGATCTTGATGATGCCCTGGCAACTGATCGCCAATCCGGGCGTCTATATCTTCACGTGGCTGATCGGCTACTCGGCCCTGCTCGGCCCGATCGGAGGGATCCTGGTCTGCGACTATTTTGTCATCCGCCGGACACGCATGAAACTCGCCGATCTGTACGAACTGCACGGCGAATACGGATACGCAAAGGGGTTCAATATCCGCGCAATGATCGCTCTCGTCGTGGCCATTGCCCCCAATGTCCCGGGCTTCCTGGCCCAGGTTACCGATATCGCCGTGCCCGAGGGCTTGGCCAACCTGTACAATTACGCGTGGTTCATCGGGTTCATCATCGCCTTCCTGGTGTACGGCCTGCTGATGAAGAGCGCGCGCAAATAATCAATTCGCGCTGCAATTAGCTTGCTTCCATTGCGGCGTAAACCTATCTTTTGGACATACAGGCACAATGGGCTCGACCCAGAAAAGAACAACACACAGGGGAGAAGTTATGAAGATACAAAGGATTGGAGTGCTCTTCGTCGCCGCCATAGCGGTGGTATCCATGCTGGCGGTTACCGGTTGCGAACAACCCGAAACGGTTCAACCCATAGGGCATGAGCTGGATTCCGATACCTTCAGCCAGGTCGTCTATGACGCGGCGTCACAGGAGCTGACGGTGGTCTTTCGCCAAACCGGAGAGACCTATGTGTACCAGGAAGTCCCGGCCGGCGTCTACGAAGGCCTGATCGGCGCCGAGTCCGCAGGGACATATTTTCACGAGAACATTCGCGACCAATACGAATTCGAGAGACCCTGATATACGCCTCATGACGGCGGAAAAGCGTCCCGCGTAAGCGGGGCGCTTTTTTATTTCCCCTGCCCGTCACCCTTCCCATTCCGGCAACAGCCATTGATCCACCAGCGATCGCAATGACGGGAACAGCGGCGCTCCGAGCGAGCGCAACCGGTCAACGTGCTGGTTGCCCCCGGCCACCAGCACGCACTGCGCCCCCAGCGCCGACGCCACCTCCGCGTCGTGCGCCGTATCGCCGATCAACAGAATATGCTCCGGCGGGCCGTCTATTTCCCGCGCCCAGGCAAGGGCCTTATCCACCTTGCCCGTCGCATAATGATCGTCGCTGCCCGTTACCCGCTCGAAACAGGAATAGATTTCAAAATGAATCAGCAACGATTCCAAGGTGCTCTCTTCGTATGCGGACAGGACGGTCTGCGGAATACCGGCCTGGCGCAGACAGCTCAGCGCCTGTCTTGCCCCTTCATGCAAATCGCATTCCAGGCGCCGCCGCTCATATTCATGAATAAAGGCCGAACCCACTTCCTCGAAAGGAGTTTGCTCGAAATCAAAGCCAAGCCGCCGGTAGTAGTCGATCACGGGAAAGTCAAAAATCCGTTGATACCGTTCCAAGGTCAACAGGGGCAGACCATGGATGCGTAACAGCCCGTTCATCACATCCATGCAAAGCCAGGCATCATTGAAGAGCGTCCCGTTCCAATCCCAGACCACGCGCGATACCGGATAGTGCAAGAAATCAGCCTTTAACATGACGCCTGTATACGCTAGATTATCCGTTGATTGCAACCGATACGGTCACACGCCGCGAAAGGACATGCTGCATCATGAGCGACTACGCGCATCCCGACATGCTGGTGGAAACCAACTGGGTCGCCCGCCACTTGCACGACGAAAGCGTACGCTTATTGGAAGTCGATGTAGATACCTCCGCCTACGATCACGGACATATCCCCGGCGCCTGCGGAGTCAACTGGACGTCCCAACTCAGCGACGGTATACGCCGCGACATTCCTACCAAGTCCCAGTTCGAACGGCTTTGCCGCGAACGGGGTATTGGGAACGACACGACGGTCGTATTCTACGGCGATAACCATAATTGGTTTGCCGCCTATGCGCTCTGGCTATTCCGGCATTTCGGCCATCCCGAATCCCAACTCAAACTCATGAACGGCGGGCGCGCCAAATGGATCGCCGAAGGCCGGGACATGGTACGGGACATGCCCGCCCCTCCGCACGCAGACTATACGGCCGGCGATCCCGATCCCACGGTGCGCGCATTCAGGGAGGACGTCTTCCGGTATCTGGACACAGACGCGGTCAACCTGATCGATGTCCGCTCCGTAGCCGAATACAACGGCGACGTCATCGCGCCGCCCGGGATGAACGAAAGCGCCCAACGCGGCGGCCATATCCCCGGCGCGATCAACGTGCCCTGGTCTGACACACTGAATGAGGACGGTACGTTCAAGACATACGCTGAACTCAAAGCCCTCTTCGAGGCGCGGGGTGTCGATCCTGGCTCCAAGACGATAACTTACTGCCGTATCGGCGAACGCTCATCGCATACGTGGTTCGTTCTCAAGTATCTGCTCGGCACGGACGATGTCGCCAATTATGACGGAAGTTGGACCGAATGGGGCAACATGATCGGCGCTCCGATCGCGCGTAGTTAGAGCAGGCCGGGTTCTATTGTCCCTTGGGACTCGGCACCACGAGCACCGGACAGGGTGCCTTGCGCAGCACACCCTCGGACACACTGCCCACCAGCAGTTGATGCAGCGCGCCGTGTCCGTGCGATCCCACGACGATCAGGTCCGCCCCGGCGCGGCCCGCTTCCTCCAGGATCTTTTCGACGGTCGGCCCTTGAATGAACTGCGTTGCCGCGTTCACGCTCTGTTGCTCGAGCCGTTTCTGCAGTTCGTGGAGTTTCCGGTGTTCTTCACGGAACTCCTCCGCCACGGCGTCCCGCACGGTCTGCGGGCCGGCGTCATACCCCACAAAGGAGGGGTCCGGCGGCGTCACATGAACCAGAAGAATCCGGGCGTCCAACGCGCGCGCCATGCGCGCGGCCACATCCAGCACATCATCCGTCACGGACGAAAAATCAATAGCTACCAATAACGTCTTCATATCTTTAGCCTACCCGGTTGGCGCCCGCGCGTGAAGCAAAACAATCCCGCCTTGGTCGAGCGGGAACTTTCCCCGCTCGACACCTGCCCGGTCAATTTCTATGCTGGACGGCATGTCGGAAAATCTCACTCCCATGATGACGCAGTACCTGTCGATCAAGAAACAGATCGACCAGGAAACGCTGCTCTTCTTTCGCATGGGCGACTTCTACGAAATGTTTTTCGACGACGCCAAGACGGCCGCGGACATTCTGGAAATTGCACTGACCAAACGCAACAAAGTGCCGATGTGCGGAGTGCCCTACCATTCCGCCGAGGCCTACCTGAACAAACTCATCCGTGCCGGCAAGAAAATCGCCATCTGCGAACAGACCGAGGATCCGGCCCAGGCAAAAGGCATCGTGCGCCGCGAAATCGTGCGCATTGTCACACCCGGCACGATCCTTGAAGAGAACGTGCTCGAATCGAAACAGAACAATTACCTGGCCGGCTTATGTCATCGCGACGGCCTATACGGCCTGGCCCTGGTGGATATTTCCACGGGCCTCTTCTGGATCGAAGAGGCCGATACACCGGATCGGCTTCAGGACAACCTCTTCCGATACGCGCCGTCCGAATGCGTGGTTCCTGAAGAGCAGATCGGCGACCCCGCCATCCGCGATCTGTTTCACGACCATCAGACCACCCTGCTCAGCCCGCACGATGATTGGACCTTTGAGCTGGACGCCGCGACCGACTTGTTGACCCGGCATTTCAACGTACACTCATTGCAGGGTTTCGGATGCGACGGGTTACCGCGCGCCATTTCCGCGGCGGGCGGAGTACTCCATTATCTGGCCCAGGAACTGCATCGCCAGGTCGGCCACATCAAACAGCTTCGCGTGCGACACGCCAATGACTTCATGCTTCTCGACGAAACCACCCTGTCCAATCTGGACCTGGTTTCCACGCACGGCGCCGGACGCGGCGCCGCCTCGCCCACCCTGCTGCAGACCCTCGACACCACCCGCACGGCCATGGGCGGGCGCCTTCTCCGCGAATGGATCGTGCGCCCCCTCAACAACCTCCGCGCGGTGCAAGAGCGGCACGATGCCCTGGCACAGTTTACCGGGAACCGCGCACGCCTGGCGCATCTGCGCGACGATCTCGGCCAGGTAAAAGACCTGGAACGGTTGGTTGCGCGACTCGGCGCGGGTTCGGGCAACGGCCGCGACATCAACGCCGTCGCCCAATCGCTCGAAGCATTACCCGCGCTGCATGAACATATCGCCAACGCCGACCCGGACCGTATCCGGGTACTGGCTGACGCCATGACGCCCATGCCGGAATTGGTGGACCTGTTACGACGGGCGATCGTAGACGAGCCGCCTGCAACCATCCGGGACGGCGGCGTCATACGTAAGGGTTACCGGCCGGAATTGGACGAACTGCGCGCCGCCGCCACCGAAGGACGCCAATGGCTCGCCGATTACCAGGCACAGGAACAGGAGCGCACCGGAATAAAGAACCTGAAAGTGCGACACAATAAGGTGTTCGGATACTACATCGAAGTCACCAAAAGCAATCTCAACGATGTGCCGCCCGAATACACCCGCAAACAAACGCTGGTTAACGCAGAGCGGTTCATCACGCCGGAGTTGAAGGAATACGAAAACAAGATTCTCGGCGCACAGGAACGATCCGTGGAATTGGAATACGAATTGTTTCTGGAGATTCGCAACGCGGTCGTGGAAGAAACCGAACGCATACAACGCACGGCCGCGGCACTGGCCGAACTGGACGTGCTCGCGGCACTCGCCGATCGCGCCCTGGCCATGCGCTACGTACGCCCCGTGGTCACCGAGGGCGACACCATCCGCATCAAGGACGGACGGCATCCCGTCATTGAAGCCATGACCGGCGCGGAGCCGTTTGTTCCGAACGACACCCTGCTCGACGGGTTTGAGAACCAGCTCGCCATCATCACGGGCCCGAATATGGCGGGCAAGTCCACGTATATCCGTCAAGCCGCGCTCATCGTCGTGATGGCTCAGATGGGTTCGTTCGTTCCCGCCGCGGAGGCCGAGATCGGGCTGGTGGACCGCGTCTTCACGCGCGTAGGCGCCAGCGACGATCTGGCGCGGGGCCGCAGCACCTTCATGGTCGAAATGCAGGAGACCGCCAACATCCTGAACAACGCCACGCGAAAAAGCCTGATCGTCCTCGACGAGATCGGGCGCGGAACCAGCACCTTTGACGGCATCAGCATTGCCTGGTCCGTGGCGGAATATCTGCATAACCGCGACGACGTAAAAGCCAAGACGCTCTTTGCCACGCATTACCATGAACTGACCGACCTCGCGCGCACCATGCCCGGGGTCAAGAATTACAATGTCCTCGTGCGCGAAAAGAACGACCGCATCGCGTTCCTGCGAAAGATCGTTCCGGGCGGGGCCGACAAGAGTTACGGCATTCAGGTCGCGCGCCTCGCCGGCCTGCCCGAAGAAGTGATCGGGCGCGCACGGGAAATTCTCAGCAACCTGGAAGAAGGCGAGTTCGGCGAAAGCGGCCAACCCAAACTCGCCGCGCACCGGCCGAAAAAAGGGCAGGCGGACAAGAATCAGATGGACCTGTTCGGAGAGTAGACCCACATTGCACCCTTACCTTAGAACCGGCTTCCGCTCGCAACGCACCAGGGCCGTTCCCATCCATTTGTGTTGCAGACAGGCGAGGAAGAGATGATAAGCCCCGGCCACACAGGACGATACCTCATGGCGGGGGCCATCGTCAGTCTCGTGCTCCTTTCCGGCACGGCCACGTGGAAGATGTTCCAGTTCCGTGATCGTCTGCACGCGTTTTGGGTTAATCCACATTGGGAACAAAGACTGGAACAATGGGGCATGTATCAGGATCGCGTAATCGTATTTTTTGGCGATTCGCAACTGGCTGGCTGGCGCGTGGGTCCGTCATTCGGCATGTTGCCCATCAGGAATCGCGGGATCAGCGGCGATCAGGCGTCCCGCGCCATCCACCGGTTTCAGCGCGATGTGACGGACGAAGGCGCGACGTTGGCCGTGATCCTGATCGGCATCAACGACCTGGGTCGCGAGACGGGGGCAACGCCGGAGTCGGTGGCGGCGTCGATTGATCAATTGGTGCAACGGGCCTTGGAAAACGAAATCGAAATCATGCTGTGCAGCCTGTTGCCGCTGCAACGCCCATACTACAGCCCGCACCGAGCAGAACAGGTCTTGGCGATCAACAAATGGATGGCTGAGCGGGAAAACGTCACCTATATAGATTTTCATTCTGTCCTGATGGACGAAGAAGGCCGTATGAAAACCGAGTATACCGACGACGGCCTGCACCCCAATGAGCGCGGATATGCCGTCATGACCCGCATATTGCAGCCGCACCTCGCCCGTCACCTGGCGAAAGGAGGCGGAAACGGATAGAGGAATGCATTGGGTCACCTCCCGGCCCACGAAGAACCGAACGGCGTGTACGGGCATGACATTCTTTTCTTGCGGACCCACAGCCCGGGTATATCATGGCGCCCTGAATTTTCCCCTGGAGAAATCATCATGGACGAATTACTTAGCATCCTAAAAGAAAACGCACTGGAATCGCCGGACAACATCGCGAAGATGTTGAACATCTCCGTCGATGAAGTGCGCAAACGGATTGCCGAATACGAAAAGCGCGGCATTATCAAGGGCTACCAGGCCCTCGTCAATGTCGACGCCCTGAATATCAATCGCGTTACGGCGCTAATCGAAGTCAAGGTCAGCCCCGAACGCGAAGGCGGCTTCAATCGTATCGCAAACCGCATCGGGAAGTTTCCCGAAGTCCAGTCAATCTATCTCATATCGGGCGATTTCGATTTACTGCTCTTCGTCGTCGGGGCCGATTTGAAGGAAGTGGCCTTTTTTGTCAGCGAGAAACTGGCGACCATCGAAGGCGTACAAGCCACGGCCTCTCATTTCATGCTCAAGACCTACAAGCACCACGGCGTACTAATGGAAGCCCAGGATGAGTACGAACGACTCAAAGTCACGCCCTGACGTTATTGCACGGCATTTGGTCGACGTCCCTCGTTCGGGCATCCGCGATTTCTTCGAAATCGTCAACTCGATGCAGGACGTCATCAGCCTGGGCATCGGCGAACCGGATTTCGATACGCCGTGGCACATCCGCGAGGCCACGATCTTTGCGATCGAACGGGGCGCGACGAGCTACACCTCGAATCTCGGTCTGCTGAAATTGCGCCGGGCCATCGCCGATTATGTGGAACGCACCTTCGCCCTGCGCTATGACGCGGAACAGGAAATCCTGATTACCGTCGGGGTCAGCGAAGCGTTGGACCTGGCCATACGGGCCCTCTGTAATCCCGGCGACGAGATCATGTATCATGAACCGTGCTATGTATCGTACGCGCCGCTCATTCAATTTGCTCACGGCATTCCCGTATCCGTACCTACTAGCAGCGATCACGAATTCCGGGTGACACGCAAGGCTCTGGAAAGCCGGGTCACTCCGAAGACCAAGGCGCTGCTCCTTAACTACCCCAACAATCCGACCGGAGCGGCGTTGACGACGAAAGATGCGCAGGACATCGCGGATTTCGTGCAAGAGAATGACCTGATTCTGATCACGGACGAAATCTACGCGGAACTGACCTACGATCGCGCCCATGTCTCTCCCGCCTCCCTGCCGGGCATGCGCGAACGCACGATTTTTCTGCACGGTTTCTCCAAGGCCTGGGCCATGACGGGGTTTCGCGCCGGTTACGCGTGCGCGCCGCCGGAGCTGACGGACGCGATGATGAAGATTCATCAGTACACCATGTTGTGCGCGCCCAGTCCCAGCCAGGAAGCGGCGTTGGAAGCCCTGACGGACCCCGAACAGGATATCGCCGACATGAAGGCGTCGTATCTGAAACGTCGGAATTTTCTGCTGAACTCGTTTCGCGAAATGGGCCTGTCCTGTTTCGAACCGCATGGCGCCTTTTACGCCTTTCCCTCCATACGGGACACGGGCCTGAGCGCGCAGGAATTCGCCATGGGCCTGCTGGACCAGGAGAAAGTGGCCTGTGTGCCGGGTACCGCCTTCGGCCCCTCCGGAGAAGGCTTTGTGCGCTGTTCCTATGCCACCGCCCTGGATGAGCTGAAAGAAGCCGTACAACGCATGGCCGCATTTCTGAACCGCCTGAAATAGGGCTATCAACAACTTGTCAACAAGCCTTCTGTTTCGGGGCAATCAGAGGGGTTTTCAACAGAGCCGTTGTTGATAAGTGGCGCTTCTATCGCATGGATACGGTCTTGAACGCGTAAGGCAATTCCTCGATCACGTCGGACGCGATAATGCCCGCCTGGGCCAGGCGCCATGCGGCATGGTCTCCGGCCCAACCGTGCAGGGCCACCGCCGCACGCGCTGCGTCGAACGGCGCAAAACCCTGGCCGATCAGGGAAACAAGGACGCCCCCCAGAACGTCTCCCGTACCTGCGGTAGCCATGCCCGGGTTTCCAGAAAGATTGATCCATGCAGGCGGTTCCGGCCCGGCGACTACGGTATTCGCCCCTTTGAGCACGATCGTGGCCTTGCACGACTGCGCGGCGCTCCGGGCCGACCGAATGCGGTCCGCTTGTATTTGATCCACTGTGCCGCCCACAAGCGCGGCGAACTCTCCAGGATGGGGCGTTAATACCAACGGGCATTCGGCTGCGGCCAACACATCCATCTTTCCCGCCAGCACACTGACCGCGTCCGCGTCCAACACCAATGGGATACGTGACTCCTTCACGATTCGTTCCACCAGCGCGGCGGTCTCCTCGTGCCGGGTCAGTCCCGGTCCGACCAACGCCGCATCGAACGCGTTGAATTCATCGGACCATTCCGACCACAACGCGGATGCCGCCGAACCCGCCTCGGTTTCCGGCGTGCCGCGCACGATCAGTTCCGGTGCGCCGACGGCCACCGTGGAAACGATCCCTTCCGGCACCCAGGCGGTCACCAATCCCGCACCGCTGCGCAAAGCGGCGCAGGCGGCCAACACGGCGGCCCCGGAATAAGAGCGTGACCCGGCCAGGATCAACACGCGCCCGTAATCACCCTTGTGCGTCGACCGTTTCCGTCGCTCGAATAAAGAAAATAAATCCCGTTCATGAATCACGGCGCGCTCGGTATCGGCCGGCACCTGCTCGACCAACTCGTCAGGAAAACCGATATCCGCGACTTCCAGATCGCCGACATAATCCAAGGCGTCTGTTTCGATCAGGCCGCATTTCGGCAGGCCCATGGTGACGGTCAGATCCGCCTGAACAACTTCGCCCTCCGCTTGACCGGTATCGGCGTCCAGTCCCGACGGGACATCAATGGCCACGACGAGTGCGTCAGCCGCATGATTTCGAATATAGGCAATCGCGCCGGCGACCGGGCCGCGCGCGGGCCCTTTCACGCCGATCCCCAGCAAACCGTCCACAATGATGTCGCCCGGTGGCATGAACTCTTTGGCGTCCTTCCAGTCGTCCAATGTAGCCAGCTCCTGCACGGACGCGCCGGTCGCCTGCATCCGCATCATGTGCGTACGCGCATCGCCGCGCACCTGATCCGCCGAGCCGGCCAGCCAGACGTCCACTGCATGCCCGTGTTCCTTCAGGTACCGGGCAGCCGCAAAGGCGTCGCCGCCGTTATTGCCTCGACCCGCAATCAGCTGAATGACGGGGTCCGCCAATCCGCTTGCCGCCGCCATCTGCTGAACCCGTTCGGCGACACACGCACCCGCGCGATCCATCAATTCCGCCCCGGGCGTGCCGTACTCCTCGATGGTGCGCCGGTCCAGTTCCCGCATTTGTTCGCCTGTTACCAGCTTCATTGCATCTATCCCTTGCCAATCATCTATGCCGTTTCGTCGGCCACCCAAACCACTTGCGCCACAGCATAGCGCCGGGTATGAGACAAGCTGACCAGCACGCGTCCCCCGCCCCGCCTCGCCGCCAATGCCGTGGCGCGGGTGCTCAACCGCACGGACGGGGCGCCCGTTTCCGAATCCCGCATTACTTCGATATCTAGCCAGCCGATATGTTCACCGAGCCCCGTGCCAAAGGCCTTGCTCACCGCCTCCTTCACCGCGAAACGCGCGGCGTAATGGCGCCAGGGCTCCCCTTTCTCTTCACAATACGCGCGCTCACTCGCCCCGAAAATCTTACCGACGAACCGATCGCCCCACCGTTCGATAGCGTCCCGCATCCGTTCGGTTTCGACCAGATCCACGCCTATACCCAATACACCGCGCACAGACATCGGATTATTCTCCCCCTCCTCGCATGGCGCACAACATCTCCTTCACAGCCGCGTCCATACCCACCAATACGGCGCGCGCAACGATGCTGTGCCCGATATTCAAGGTATCCAAGTGAGGGATCCGCAGTATGCCCGCGACATTATCCAAGTGAATCCCGTGTCCTGCGTTGACTTTCAACCCGAGCGCATGAGCATGTTCCGCCGCCTCGATCAAGCGTTCCAGTTCGCGATCGCGGGCCGGACCTGTAGCCTCGCAATATCGGCCGGTATGCAGTTCCACGTACGGAGCGCCGGACTCCGCGCCGGCGTCCAACTGACGGATATCGGGTTCGACGAACAGACTGACAACCATGCCCGCATCCCCCAATTCCCGCACCGCACCAAATACCGCATCGCGTTGGCCGACGACGTCCAATCCGCCTTCCGTCGTCAGCTCCTCGCGCCGTTCGGGCACGAGGCAGACTTCCGTCGGCCGCACGGCGAGTGCGACATCGATAATTTCGCGCGCGCAAGCCATTTCCAGGTTCAGCGGTATTGCCAACGTCTTTTGCAGCGCAAATACATCCGCATCCTGAATATGTCTGCGGTCCTCGCGCAGATGCACGGTAATCCCGTGCGCGCCGGCCCGTTCACACAGGCGCGCCGCATCGAGCGGAGCGGGATACGGCGTGCCGCGCGCCTGGCGCAGCGTCGCCACATGATCAACGTTCACTCCCAATCGAATTTTATTCTCGGTATTCACGGTGTATTACGGGTACGGCCAATTCGACATCGCGCGCCTCCGTCCGCCGCCCCGCGCGGACCGGCCCCCGTTATTCAGGAACGACAACGTCCTTTGCCCTTTGGTAAATACTAGAGAAACCGCGCGACAAAGCGAATCAAAATGCGTCCACGGGCCCTTCCTCGCGCCGCTGCGGCGCCATTTCCGGCTGATACATCAGTGTGACGCTTCTGCCACGCGCGCGCGCCGCGTGCATGGCTGCTTCCGCATAGGCCCACATGTCACCGGCTTGCCCGGTATGGTCGGGATACCCCGCCACACCAATACTGACCGTGACGCGCAGGTTGGCTCTTGAGCCGACGCGAAACGGAATCTTCTTTATCCCCGCCGACAACCGTTGAGCCGCCTTCAACGCGTGCGCCGGCGCGCAATCCATTGCCACGGCGAAGTCCGATTCCGTTACGCGCGCCAACACGTCCGTTTCACGCGTATGATCCGACAACAGGTCCGCAACGCCTTTGAGCAACGCATTGGCCGCGTCTCCGGCGTAATGATCCCTATATTGGTGGAAATTATCAATGGACAGATAAAGCACTGAAACGGCCTCGCCTTCCTTTCTATGACGCGCAAGGAACTTTTGTAGCGCCGTCCCGAATCGTTCCGCGCGCAACACCCCGGTAACCTCGTCCAGCAACGCATGCAATTGCGCGTCCCGCTTGGCCGTTGACTTGGTCGGCGCCGGGCGTTCCTCCGGCGCGGGTTCCGGCGCGGGCGCGATGTGATACCGGTCCTTCACATTGCGGCGCGCCTCCGCCAACGCGTTGCCGGCTTGTTCGAGCAAATTCAGCGCGCGCCCGCCGTGTTCCGGATGGGATACGACCCCGATATACACGGGCCACCGCACGGCCATACCGGAATCGGTCGTAATGGATGTCTGCGCCAATGCATGGGCTATCCGACGCACCACCGCTTCCGCGCGCCCATGCGGGAAACGGCCCAACACACCGCACTGTCGCCCCTTGAACCGATACACCCCGTCATCAGCGCGCAACAGCTTCTTCACCGCATCCACAAAGGCGTCCATCCACCGATCCATAGCGTCCGGCCCGTGTTGCGCCTCGAACTCCGGCGGAACATCCGGTTCAAGCAGCATGATGGTGAACGGGTCGGGGGCCTGATGCAAGGCTCCCAGCTCCTGCACGATACGCAATTGGAAAACGTCCTCGGGCGCCACGTCCTCCGGATCGGCCTGCTCGATACGCTGGGCCAACATATGAAAACGCACAAAGCTTGCGGTAAGGGTCAATACGACAAAAGCCGCCGCCACGACGACCACAAACACGAACAGGCTGGATAGGGCCTCACCCATAATGATGCACCCTATGCGTGAAAAATCGATGTGTCATAGCGAACCGCATACCGGGATCTCAGGCGATGGCGTCTCCACTGTCGGGATCGAAGAAATGCGCTTTCTTCATATCCAGCAGTAAGGATAATTCTTGGTCTACTTTGGCCTTTTCATGTGCGTCCATGCGCGCAATGAAACTATGCTCGCCCGTTCGCAGGTACAGATAGATCT
>SLGY01000088.1 GCA_007136425.1 Kiritimatiellia bacterium | reverse complement strand
TCCGGCGCCACGGGACGGGATTTCAGTCGGCATACGGCGTCCAGGCAGGCTCGATAATGTCCGTGCCCGCGGCGTGCGCGCACGAATGATTGCAAACGATCGCTGAACGTGAGCAAGCCGAACAGGTCCCCCTGCATTTCCGCCGCCCGGCCAAGCAGCAGCGCTGAATTAATATAGCGTTCGATCAATGGTTCCGTGTCCCCCCGCCCTTCCTCTGTCGGCCCGGGCGCTTCCGTCGCCGGGACGCGACGCCCGCTGAGCCGGGACGCATCGATCCCCACGTACACCTCCTGGGTTCGTTCTATCTGATACATTTTAGTGACCGGATACCCGCGTTTGGCCGTGGCTTTCCAGTGGATGTCTTCAATGCTGTCGCCCGGCAGATAATCCCGCAGCTGTTCGAATTCGCGGCCTTTCCCGAATCGGCGTTGATGACGAATACCGACGACTCCGCGACGCAAGAACAGCGCGGGCACGCGTCGCCTTTCGGATAACAGGCCCGGATAGACGCGAACATCGATATCCAATTGGACCCGGGCGCGGATGTGCCATAAGCCCCAACGTGAAGGGCTTTCTACGTGGCAATGCTCGATACGAAATCGTCCTCGTTCCGCGGGGGCGGCGTCCCACGCCGTCCGTGATTTCAGCCGACCCGTTTTGACGGTTATTTCCCGGACCCTGTCGGATATCCCCAAGGCTTCCGGCGCGGCCAACCCGATCCGGACGGTTCCCGGGCGCGGCGCGTCACCGCAAACGTCCAGCACGATTTCATCCGCGCGTCCGCGCGCCAGGCGCACGGTGTCCGGCGCTCGAACTTGCAGCCATGCCACGTCACGCCGGGAACGGCGCGCATCCCACACTGCCGCACCCGCCCATGCCGCCAGGATCCCTGCGGGCAACGGCCCCGGCGCCCAGACCAGCCAGCCGGCCATCGGGACGACAACCAGCGCGGTCCATAGCAACAGCGATGTGCGCGGGGCCATCATCGTGGAACGGCAATCTCCTCACTGATCCGACGCACGACCTCTTCCGCCGTAAGGCCTTCCATTTCGTATTCAGGCCGGAGGATCAACCGATGTTCCAATACGCCGTTGGCGGTCCCCTTGATATCGTCGGGGGTCACGAAATCGCGTCCGTCAAGTGCGGCCATGGCACGCGCAGCGAGCAGGAGACCTTGCGCAGCGCGCGGGCCCGCACCGACCATGACGCTTTCATGGTCCCGCGTCTGGCGGACGAGATCGACGGCATAATCAATCACTTCGTCGTGGACCGTGATCTGGCGCAGCGTATGCTGAAGGTCGTTCATATCGCTTTCATTGATCATCTGCCGCACATCGCCCCGTTCCAGAACGCGTTCGGGTGCATCTTCGCCCAGGGACCGGCGACCCAGTTCCCGTTCCTGATCTCTGGCGGGATAGGACATGTTGATCTTCAGCATAAACCGGTCCTTTTGCGCTTCCGGCAAGGGATAGGTGCCTTCGTATTCAACGGGATTTTGCGTGGCGAACACGGTGAAGTGCGGGGATAACTCGTAGGTTTCCCGATCAATCGTCACGGTCCTTTCCTGCATGGCCTGTAACAGGGCCGCCTGGGTCTTGGCGGGAGCGCGATTGATCTCGTCGGCCAGCAGGAACGTGGTGAAGACGGGTCCTTTGACCAGGGAGAAGCCCTGGCTTTTCATGTCGAACACATGGGTTCCGGTAATGTCGGCCGGCATCAAGTCCGGTGTGAACTGGATACGCGCGAAGGGACAGCCCAAGATGTATGCGAAGGAGCGTACGAGAAGTGTCTTGGCGATTCCGGGCACGCCTTCAACAAGCGCATGCTGGCCGGTAAAGATGACGATCATTGCTCGATCAATCACCTCCTCCTGACCGATGATTACCTTCGCCAGTTCGGCGCGAGTGCGCCGCATGATTTCGTGTAGTTGTTCCAGTCTTTCGTTCACAGGCTTTTCCTTTCCTTGATGATTCGACCAATGGTCCGGTACAGCGGGACCGGGTTCTTGACATCGCTTTCCGAATACTGCGCTAAATGGTTTCGTACACGTTGCGCCTCGTCGGTGTCCGCGCCGTCCGGTGTGCGGTGCTCGGCGGCCCACAGGTCCACGCAGGTTGCAAGCAATGCGCGGCGCGGAACGGCGCGCTTCAACAGTGCGATCATGCCGCTATGCACATCCCGCCCCATAATGACCTCTTCCTCCGGCTCCCCACCCTTCGTACGGGTGTCGGGCGGTATCAGCGGAGCGTTTTGTCGCCAGACAAACAACACGGCCAACACCACAAGTCCCGCCAACACGCCGTGCAGACGAAAGGCGCGGATCAAGGTCATGACCCCGATCCTTTCGCTCAAGCCATGATGCGTCTCGACAAACCGCACTTGATCGGCCTCGCCGATGAGCCAGTTCAGAAATTCCGGCTCACGATCGCGCCACAACGCTTCGTTACTTAGCAGATACGAATCGCTGCAGAACACAATCGAACCGGCACCGTACGCTCTTTCGAGCACGACCGCTGCTTCTTTCCGCTCATAGACAACAGCCCACTCATCATTGGCGCGCTCGACTTGCCAAAGCCCGGGCCAAGCCACGGTCTCAGGTAGCTCGCGGGCGGCGCCATCGGTGCGTCGCGCTTGGAGTTCGTCCGGTGCAAGGGGCTCCTCGTGCGGGAGTACGTATAATTCGTTCAACCACGACGCAACGGTATCCGAGGGCGCGTCCGGTTCCGCGTCCATCGCTTTCGTTTCCGGTTCGGCAGGCCGCTCGCCCGGACGTGTTCCGTCCTGATATTCATGGATCTCGTTCATGCCGGTGTCCCGGGCATCGAGCCCGATCACCACGCGCGCGCCCTGTTCCGCGAATTCAATCAATCGTTTCGGGAAATTCGTTGCGTTGCGATCCAGTGCGGAGATGCGCAGGCCGGTGAACAGCAGGGTTACGTGTTCCGCGCCCTCCATGCGATCCAGCGGCTGGAAGGAACGTTCGGCCTCCACGCCGCGCAGATGAACGATGCTTTCATAGAGCGCACGCGTACCCAGGGGATCAGCGCGCAACGAGGAATAGGCCGGATAGATATCCCCGATCGAGAAACGAATAGAAAATATGTGAAGCAGGCCGAACGCTAATGCCGCGCAAGCCAGGATCGCCGCAATGATTGGCCCTTTACGTCGCATCGGTCATGATCCTTTGCAAGCAGCCCTGTCCCCGGCGCACGTCTTCCGGGCCCACCGGATGATCACCGTACCAGGCTTGTTCAACGAGTCGCGTATGCCGGATGAATGCTTCGTGCACGGATTCCTGCGCTCGTTGTTCCAATTCCCGCGCGTAATCACGATTAGATTTGTACGCAGCCAATCGAACCCGGCCCTGTTTTCCGAGATAAGCCAGAGCGGCAAGGAACAACGCGCGCAGCGCATGGCGCAGATTTCCTTCACCTTCGAGTTTCTCCGCCAGGGCCAGCCACTCGGAAGCCGGCAAGCGATCCGCCGTGACGCGCTCGTCCTCGAGATCCACGGCGGGCGTGGCGGCCGCGATTTCAGTGGGCGTTTCTTTGCGGCGTCGCAGCCCGCGCATGATCAACCAAACCAGCATCCCGGCAATCAAGACGATAATCACGGTATAGACGGCCGGCAAACTGCCCGCCCAGCGGTCGGGTCGCACGGATGTATCGACCTCGGGCAGGAACCTGAAGACGCGCTCGCCGATCCACTCGATCACGCGCCCCACGCCGGACGCCGCACGACGTACGACGCGTCCGAGCGCCCGTGCGTTACGGTCCATGAACGAAGCGAACCAGCCTTGTTCCTGATCCGGCTCCGCCGGGCGAATCTGGCGCGGCATACGCCATTGATACGCGGGCATGGCGAGGACCTCGTCAACGGCTTCATCCAATTCCGCGGCGCGTTGGTGGGAATTGCTCGCTCCGTGAGCGACGCCGCCGCACAGTGTTCCAATAACCACGAGCATGGGCAGGAGAAGCTTCATTCGGCGTCCTCCTGCGCGGCGCGTTGTGTTTCCAATGCAACCAGGATATCCCGCCCGGTTGTCAACGAGTCCTGTTTGAAACAACGAATCACGTACGCCGCCTTCAGAATCGGGTCCAGACACAGGAACGCTACACCGAACAATGCGGCGAGGAACGTGGTATTCGCCACCGCGTATCCCGAACTCAAACGAAAGATCGTATCCCAACCAAACAGGATGCGCAGCAATTCCGGTAGATAGACGAACAGGAGCCCCAGATTCAATACCAACGCAAAACCCAAAGGGGATAGCGGCCACATGACGAGGACATACAGTAGCGCTCCGACAATAAACCACGCCAGCGGATCGTATCCGGTTTCAATTGCAACTACGGCCATCAGGAACCAGACCAACCCGAAAGACAGGATCATGGCCAAACCCAGAATCCAAGGGCTCAATAACCAGATGGTCAAATGATGAGAAAGCGGGTCAAGTCGAGCGTATTTCCAAGCCTTTGTGCGAAGCAATTTGGTGTCGGTTGTCTCGCCATCTCCCAAAACGGTCAGATTCTGAAAAAAGCCATGCACGTGGGCAAACGGGATCATGGCGATCAGGGCTAATGGAATGGCGAGTAAACCCAGAGGTTGCGTGGCGGCTTGCAACCAGCATATCCGACGGATGCGCCGGGCGGACAAGGGACGTATTCGACGGGACATCACGTCGTGCAACTTCGCGGCATAGACGGCCTGACCACATTTCATGCCGACAAAGAGTAATGCCAATCCCAGCGCGGCCGGCGCGCAGCGTTCGTAGGCAAGCGCTCCACGACTCATATCCGACCAGAAATAGAGCAGCCCCATCACAAAGGGCACCGTCCCGACAAGATACGCGGCCCACGCGGCCCAAGGGGCCCGGCGCGCCAGCAGCACCGCTTCTTCGGGGACCTGCATCGGTCCGTAGCGATCGCCGGTTCGGCGCATCGCCCTCATGGCTCCGACCACTCCGCGGGATAGCGCCAGACTTGTCCCTCATGGAAACTGGACGGCAAAGCCAACAAGATGCGCCCCATTCCGTAGAAGAGCAGCCATAGCAGAATCACGCCGACAAACGCACGCAACATCAGTCCGCGCCCGCTGCGGGTGCGCCCCGCCGCGCGGGCCGTTACCAGACGATCCAAACAGTCCGCGCAAAGGATTCTGGTTTCGTGATCTACGACACACTCTCGGCAATAAAAACGACGACACTCCGGACAACGGGCCGCCGCTTCGCGTTGCGGATGGTGAAAACAACGCTGGGAATGAATATCGTTCATGTCCGCCATCCGACCGATTTCCGTTGGACACTCAACACGGCCAATCCGACCACGGCCAACGTGATGCATACCAGCGCGGTGCTCCAACCGAGACCCTGCGCCCATGTGCTGTCCGACGTGGAAAGGCGAGCGAACAGGCGCAGCGCCTGCGTATTGACCGTGTCCTGACCGATCTGCTGAAACTGAAGGATATAGGATTGAATCCCGATCAGGGTACTTACGACGAATCCGGCTATCAGCAAGGCCCAGTTATATCGAACGGTATCCGGTCCCGTCGGGGCCTGATGCTGTCGAATCAACAAATAAACGACTCCACCGGTATAGACCGCCGCCAGAAATAATCCGGCTATCACGAGCGGCATGGACGACCGAAGCATGAATAACGCCTTTCCCAATCCGAACGCCATCAGCAAGAACGTCAGTGCCGCCTGGGCGTAGATGACGCGTTCGTCCGTTGCGATTCGGCCCGGCAAAGGCGGCGGCGTCGCACTCGGCAAGGCCGGCGTGACCGGCGCCGGATACGGTTCCTGATCGGTGACGGCCGATGCCGCTTCTTCCGCCTCCTCGAATTCCGGTGTTGTGCGCAACGACGCCTGCGCCTCTTCGATAAGCGGATGCAGACGGGCAAGGACGCGTTGGGCCTTTCGCAAACGGGACGGCGCCCTCAAACGCATTTCTCCAACGGCGGTCCCGATCCAACAACCGCACGATCGACCCGCGCTCAAGTGCATCAGGAAATAGAACAAGGCGATGACGGTAATCGTTCCCCACAATGCTCTTGAGATCAGGCCTCCGCTTGCCAACAAGAACAGCGCGGCCAAGGCCGTAATCGCTCCGAGCACAATCGCAAGTATTCGCGACGAGTTTGTCTGGCATATACGGATCCAATAGATGTCGCGCAAATAGAATCGACGGTACTGGTCTTCCGTCAGGTGATGGCGTACATGAAGGATATGGTCGTCGCCCAGCCACAAGCTGGCGCCTGACGGCGCGCCGAAAGGCGAGCTCCGCGCGAGAAGACGGTAAAGCGGGCGCGGATTCATCCGAACCTCCGGCTCAACAACCAGGCAAACAGAAAAAGCCACCCGCTTGTTTGCACCAACCCGATCAAGGCGGCAATCGCCAGACGTATGCGCCCTCGCGTGACGAGACTGACGGGACGCTTCCAATGGCGTGCGACCATATACAACGCCGCCGGACCGGTCACGATAGTCAGAGGCCAAAAGAGAATCGGAACGAGGGCCAGCAGCATGGCGACCTTATCGTAGCGCATGTGGCTTTGCACGATTTCCGAAGAGGGATCTTGTTCGACGCCCTGCCGGAGACAGGCCGGGCAGAGGCGTTGGCCCTTGAGTTCCACGACGCATAAGGCGCAAATGAATCGTCCGCATCCGGCGCAGACCTCTTCAGCCGTCCGCTTCGGATGATAATAGCAGCCCGCCTGTTCATCCGTCCGTATCGCGTGACGCGCCCCGTCAACTTTCCCGGAACGTTCGACGGCGGGATATTCGCGGACCATGACGGACTTGCTGCATAGCGGACAGGGCACAAACATCGCGGTATTGATATATTGGCCGTTCAGAATACGCCCGCAATTATGACACGCGTGTCGCGATCCATTCATACCGTACTACTCATCTATTTTCGCACGACGCGCGTGTTGCAGATGCGATCATGCAGGGTGCGCTTTTCCTCGTCGAACGCCGCCATGATATACCCGATATAAAGGATCAGGGCGCTCAGGATTTCCGCGAAATAACGTCCAAACGCGCGCCAATAAGTGACGCGTCCGCCGTCCGGCATGACGACCCGCAGGCCACACGCCATCTTCCCGGGAGTGGCGGCGAAACGCCCCACGAACCAGGTGGCATAGGCGCAGGCCACGCCTGTCTGGAGGAGAAAGACCAGTGCCATCACGGCAAAGACCAAGCCTCTGGCTTCGGCCTGGCCGACGTCTTCCGGCACAAGCGAAGTAAACACGGTATTGATCAAGATATTGGCAAAGCCCAGTATGGCCCCGTCAATGAAGAGCGCCAGACCTCGAATCCAGAAACCGCCGTACCGGAAGTCGCCCGCTACAGGCACCCCTTCCATGACTTTTTGAAAGAACAAATCCTTGCAGTTTGCGCACACGCGTGCGTCGCCGTACTGAACCAATTGATCGGAAGGATAGATCCGCCCGCACTCTGCACACACCCCGCTATCGT
>SLGY01000167.1 GCA_007136425.1 Kiritimatiellia bacterium | reverse complement strand
TCTTCATTCGCTCGCACGTAGCATAAGCCGCCCGCAAAAGCAAAACGATTAGCCGTTGCCCATCAGGGGCGAAGCTCCATGAGCCGGGCGCGGCTGCGAGCGGCGTCCTCGGCTTTTCCCGTCTGCTCTTGTAGCAGGATCAGTTGTTCCCATGCGGGGATATCACGGGGCGATTCAGTCAGATGCCGTTGCAGATCCCTTATGGCCTGCTTCGGCATGCCTTCGTGCCAGGAGAGTGTCGCTTCAAGAAGCGCACGGCCGGATACGTGCTGATCAAAGCGATCCAGTTCGTACAATATTTCACGGGCGCGCAGGGTATCCCCCGCCATGAACTCCAAACGCGCCAGATTAAGACGCCCGATACCGTGATTGGGTTGTAGCGCGAGACCCCGCTCAAACGTCTTGCGCCCGAGTTGAAAGCTATGCATCTCACCAAACAACCGGCCGGCCGTGAAATGCAGGAGAGGATCCTCGGCATTCTTTTCCGACGCCCGTTCATAGACTTCAGCCAGGCGCGTTGCATCCCATTCCTCCTGCGTGCGGGATCGCATGTGTCTGATACGCTCCTCGATCGCTCGCATGCGATCCGTAACCCCGGGAGAGGTTGCAAAAATGTCCATGCTCAACAGATCGTCTGTTCGCCGCCACATTTCCGTTTCGTCATAAGGGGTGAACAGGGTCCGTTCGCGCGCGATCTCATACAAGGCGGGGAAACGGGACCACCAGGTTTCCGGATCCCTGTCGGGGCTGTCGGGAACTTCTACGTGCCATAGTGCGGCCATACCGTCCACGATCAGGGCCGCGACGGCCACACGTCCCGCAAATGTGAGGTGGACATGCTCGAGAAAGAATTCTCCATCACCGCTGAACGTGGGATTCTTTTCGTGTAGCCATCGGTCGGCGTCCACCAGGCCTACGTGTTCTTCCGCGTTTCCGGCGATTCTGCGTTGTAGATTCCGAATTCGGCTGTCTGCGCGGATACGTATCAAATCGAGGTCGCCGGCCAGGCGGTACAGTGGCCACGCGCGTTTCATGTCCCCTTGCGCTTCCCGGAGCTGCGCGGCCTCGTATACGGGCCGCGCCGAACGAAGGCCCGCCAGGTTGCCGGCCTCCTGGGCCGCCAATACCTCGTGCGGACCGTAGGCCGCCGGTTCGCTGTCGAGCGGGGGCCAATCGTTCAGATTCACCGCCGGGACGCAGACCAGTACCTTGGCCTCGCGGGATAGCGCGCGTTCGATGATCTCGCGGAAATTCGCTTCTACGTGATGCAACATGCCGTCAAGTGCGGGGTCGTCATGGGCGATCGATACTCCCTGATACTCGTCCAGCCCTTTCCAGATGCGTGCATCCCAGCCCATCACCCGTTCAGAGAAGTGTTGCGCAAGCGCATCCGCTGCGCGGCCGGTACGGGTGTTGCGCAGGGCGTCAACGAGTCGCGCCAGCGAACCGATGCCCCGCATCCGACCGAACCTGGACGCCGGGCCGAAAGGGCCTATCACTTCATTGTGCCCCGCATACAGCACGAACAGGTCAGGGTTCAATACCATTGCTTCCCGGGCGAACAGGCGCAGGACATGTGAGTTAATGGCCACGACCGAGAGATTGACTACTTCAACCGGGTGCTCGGGGAAACGTTCCTGCCAAATGATATTTACCAGCCGGGCCAGATTGTATCCCATCATGGGAAAACCGGCCGCTGCGGATTCGCCCAGTAGAACCACCCGCTTAACGTCGGGATCCTTTTCAACGGGAATCCATAGCGGTTGCGGCGCCGGCATTCCGGCCCGCTGAAAAAAGCGTTCTGCATAGTCGCGATTTGTTGTGGCGTACCGCCGCCCATCGTAGTCCATTTTCAACAGTAACCGCTCCGGCTCAAAAAGTCCGAAAGCCCATAACACGAGTTCCAAGCCGGTGAAAAAGATAACGGCAATAAGAACATACCGCGCACAGGGGCGCAGGAGTCTATAAGAACCCCGCAGCGCTCGATGAAATGCACTCATGGCGATCACTAGCAGGTTGCCGCTTGCCCTGTCAAAGCGAATTCCGGCGATCGGTTTGCTTCTATCCAAAGCCTGCCCGCCGTCGGTTCTGCAAAATCTCGCGGTCCAAACACGGGATGTAGTGTCTGCCGGCTCCTTGCCTATGCGGCAGGCGGGCGCCGCATAGCGGCCCGTTGAAAGACGTTTGTTGGGCGTGCCATCCACCGCCTCACGGCGGCGGCTACGAAGAAAACTGCAATGTAGCCGCGCCCGTGAGGGCGTGGACTATGTGGCCGTGAGTTTTTCAACGGGCTGATAGCGGCTCACTCCAAATGATTCCAGCGAGGTAACAATTATTTCAGTAACTCTGTATGGGGCAGTTTTTGAGCGGCCTTTTCGAATGTGACGAGTTTGTGGTTGCGGGCATGCCCGGCACTGTGGATCAGGCGATCTACAAAGCCGGGTCTTGCGGAGCCCAGATTTGGGATCTTCAGAATGGTCTTTGCAGCTTCGGAGAAGGAGGCCCCGCTGGTTTCGGAAAATTGGTAGAGCGCAGCCAGCGCCTTGTCTTTGGGCATCCGGTAATAGGCTTGAAGAGCGTAATAGGTTTCCGCCAATACAAGATCCTCTACGTAGATGCGGTGCCCCGCGTTCCGTGATTCTTCCAAGAATGTCAGGGCGCTGTTGAACTGATCCTCGGGTTGGCCTGTAAGCAGGCGGATGACGACCGAGGTGTCCAGGCTGTAGCTCGCCGCACTCATTCGATGTCCTGTTGCGCTCCGTAACGGGCGGGTTCCTCCGCCAAGAGTGCACGATGCGCCGATTGGCGCACAGCATCGAGATCGTGGTCTCTCTTGCCTTCAACAAAGGGTCGCGTGATGGCGAGCCACGGCGCCTTTTGGATGGTGGACAGAGGAAGTTGATCCTGCTCCTTCTCCTCTGGGGAGTCGGCGCCCTCCAGCCACCTCTGAAATAGCTGTATGGCAACGGCGCGAATGGGTCTCCCTTCCATGGCGCTTTTGGCTTTGACGCGCCGGTATAGATCCGACGGAATATCGAGTGTGGCTTTCATGTAATACAGATTACTGTATAAGAGGCTTGTGTCAAGGCGGTGGATTTCGAATGCATCTCGAATAGAAATGAAACCTGCGCCTTTTGGACTGCGGCGCTTCGCGCCGCTTTGGATAAGGTTTGCTCGACACAAATCGCATGCGGACATATGAATCCGTTTGACCATGAGTCCTGTAGAAACAAAAGATGAAGTGGTGGCCCGGTTGGCTTTGTGTCGCGACCAGATCGAGAGAATGGGCGTTCGATCGCTGGCTTTGTTCGGCTCCTTTGTCCGCAATCAAGCCAATGCCCATAGCGATGTCGATTTGCTGGTTCAATTCGCTCCTGGAGCCAAGGCGTTTGACCGTTTCATGGCGCTTGTATTTCTATTGGAGGATAGGCTTGGGCGTTCCGTGGAACTTGTGACTACGGAATCCTTGAGTCCGCATATCGGTCATCACATTTTAGATGAGGCGGAAGATGTCCTTTTCGCAGCTTGATTTATTGCAACATGTGCGGGACGAATTAATTCATGGTTATTTTGGTGTCGACTATTCGATTGTGTGGGATGTTGCCAAAAATAAGTTCCCCGTACTGGGGGCTCAAATTGATCAGATAATTACCGGCGGGAAGTAGATCCTATCACGCCCGTGCTTCCGCGCCGCTTTGGATTGGGTCGGGCCGCGTGGGTTTGCCTTAATCCAAAGCGCCGCCGAGCGGCGCACTCCAAATGCCAATGAAGTTAGCCCGAGCCCTGTGGCCTTTTGGACTGCGGCGCTCCGCGCCGCTTTGGATTCAATTGTCTCCACAGACTTCAGAATTGCCGTGGACGCGCCCACCCGTTATGATTTTCCGTATGGCCGCGGAGTCCAAAACGCATTGGCCGCATGCGCCGTTGCATCGCCTGAGCGAGGCCGGGACCTATATAGTTACGGCGGGGACATACGGGAAACGGCATTTCTTTCACGGCCATGAACGACTCACCGCGCTGCACAATGGACTTCTGCGCTATGCCGAAAGGTACGGGTGGCTCCTTGAAGCATGGGCGGTTTTCCCGAATCATTACCATTTTGTCGGTCATTCTCCCGAAGGAACTGAAGACGGGGCCGAATCGTTGAGTGTCTTCTTGGCGGACTTTCATCAACATGGGTCAAGCTGGGTGAATGAACAGGACGCTACGGTTGGTCGAAAGGTCTGGCATAATTATTGGGAAACCCGTCTCACCTATGAAAAGAGTTATTTTGTGCGCCTGAATTATGTGCATCAGAACGCGGTCAAGCACGGTCTTGTCCCTGTAGCGAATCAATACCGTTGGTGTTCCGCCGCATGGTTTGAACGAACCGCCACTCCAGCCATGGTGAAGACGATCTATGGCTTTAAGACGGATCAAATCAAGATTGTGGACGACTTCTGATGGTTGCTTTTTGGACTTGGACGGGCCGCATGGGTTTGTCTCTATCCAAAGCGCCGCCGAGCGGCGCACTCCAAATGCCAATGAAGTGAGCCCGAGCCCTGCGCCTTTTGGACTGCGGCGCTCCGCGCCGCTTTGGATTCGAACAGACCGCGCGGGTTCGATTTGATCCAAGCGGCGCACGCCAAATTTTCCGGCGAGGTGATGATTATTTCAGCATCTCTGTATGGGGCAGTTTTGAGCTGCCTTTTCGAATGTGACGAGCTTGTGGTTGCGGGCATGCCCGGCCCTGTGGATCAGGCGATCTACAAAGCCGGGTCTTGCTGAGCCCAGATTGGGGATCTTCAGAATGGTCTTGGCAGCTTCGGGGAAGGAGGCCCCACTGGTTTCGGAAAATTGGTAGAGCTCAGCCAGCGCCTTGTCTTTGGGCAGCTGATAATAATAGGGCGAACAGTCGTTTGACCTTCCACTATCCTGCCTATACATTCGCGGTCCAATCTGCAATAAGACAAGCAATTGATCATCCGAAATTAGTGGAGTCATTCCTGATGCATTTGAAGATACTGTCCATGGTTAACCTGATGCTCCTCGCCTTGGCTGGAGCGGCGTTTGCTGCGGAGGATGTCGGCCCGTCGGCGCGCACGCATATCTTTGCACTGGACGACCGCGCGATGCCTGGCTCGGAGCCCGTAGATACGGTCGCTTTGCGGCATGCTCGCGCGGAAGCGGTGGATATACGGCATTCCGCCGATGGATGGAGCGAACCCCATCCGTTGGACCGGGAAGAAGACGTATGGTTCATCGCGATTGAAACGCTCGGTTGGGAACCCGGCCTGCACGAATTCAAGTTCCTGATCGACGGCGAATGGGAGGAAGGCGCGAATCGAATCATCTACATAAACGAAGACGGCGTGACCGCTTTCCCGCCGGCGCTTTATCTGACCTGGCAACGCGATCCAACCACGACGATGACCGTGCACTGGCACTCGGATCATCCGGATGATCCGTCCGTGATCCATTATCGATTGCCGGGCGAAGACGACTGGCGCAGCGAGGAGGGCGATAAGACGCCGTTCCCCTTTACCGACCGTTGGATACACACCGTGGAATTGACCGGTCTGACGCCGGACACGCGCTACGAGTTCCGGCGCGACGATACGGAGAACGTGTACGCGTTCCAAACGATGCCGGACACGCTGGACGAGCCGCTGCGTTTCGTGGCCGGTGGCGATATCTATCACCAGAAAGAGTGGATGGACGCCATGAACCGGCAGGCGGCGTCGCTTGACCCGATGTTCGTTGCTATCGGCGGTGATCTTGCGTATGCAGACGGGTTGCCGGAGAATGCGGGCCGTTGGCTTGCGTATTTCGAGTCCTTTTACAAACATCTCATCGCTCCGGACGGGCGGATGATTCCGCAGGTGGTCGCGATCGGTAACCACGAGATGCAGGGGCACTTTCTGCATTGGCGCGACGATTACGAGCCCGGCCCCGAATGGCGCGAGTACGCGGCCCCGTATTTCTTCAAACTCTTCGCCTTCCCCGGGCATCCCGGTTACAACGTGCTCGATTTCGGCGATTACATGAGCATTGTCTTCCTCGACTCCTTGCATCTGAACTTTCTTACGGGCGAGCAATTGGAATGGATGCAGGAGGTGTTCGCCGATCGCGCGGACCGGCCGCATCTGTTTCCGATGTATCACGTTCCCGCGTATCCTTCGCATCGTAATCCCGACGATTACGTGAATCGCGAAATCCGTGAGCATTGGGTGCCCGTGTTCGAAGAGGTCGGTGTGCGGTTGGCTTTCGAGAATCACGATCACACCTTCAAGGTTACGCACCCGATCCGAGACGGCGAGGTGGATCCGGACGGAATCGTCTATGTCGGCGACGGCGCGTGGGGCGTCGATACCCGGCCCGTGGACGATTGGGAAGACCGTTGGTATTTGCGGATCGCCGAGGCGGTGCGTCACGTGTTCGAGATCGTCATCGAACCCGAACGCAGAACCGTGCGCGCCTTGACCGTTGACGGCCGCGTCCTCGACGAATTCGAGCAGTCGGTTGCTTCGCCGGACCGAGACGGGGCCGGCCCCGCCCCCCTGAACCCTGAACCCTGAACCCTTTTTCATGTCTCATCCTCCAAGAGAACAATCGATGAAATCCCACGCGCGTTGGCCCTGGATGTTGGCGCTATTCACGGCGGTTGCGGGACTGGCGATAACCGGATATGTCTGGGACCGGTTGGCGGCCCGCGAGGAGGCGGAAGCCCTTGAACGGTTTCGTCTGGAAGCAGAAACCTTGCGGGTGAATACGGAACAGGAATTGCATCGCTTTGTGGAGGTGCTTGATTCGATTCGCGCGTTGCACGGGATTTCCGGCGAAATACGGTCGGAGGCGCTGGAGGAATTCGTTGAAAAGGGAATGGTGCATCAACGGGAGGTGCTGGGCGCGTTCGGTTTCGCGCAACGTATATCCCATGGTCTTCGCGAGGCCCTTGAAGAGGCCTACCGGGAGGCGGAAGAATTCGGCTATCAAATCGTTCGCCGGGGACCGGACGATACGTGGGTGCCTGCGGAGGTGAATCCGGTCTATTTCCCCCTTACCTGGCAGAGCCGACCTGGCGCGTTTCGAGCGCCGGTCGGCTTTGATTTCGCTTCCCGTACCGCCGCGCGCCAGGCGATCGAGCGCATGCACGTCAGCGGGCGTGCGGCTCTGGTCCTTGAAACGGGGCACGGTGAAGAAGAGTTGGCGCGCAGTCATTGGGTTTTCTCTCCCATCTTTTTCGAGCTGGAAGACAGGGGGGCGGAGGCGCCGGATATCCTGATCGGCTTTGCGGTGGCCGTTTTGAATCCGGAAGAGATCCTGGCGCGCGCATCGGCCATGGTCGTGCCGTCGCCGGGTTTGCGTCTTGATTTGGCGCCCGGGCCGCCTGACGACCCGGCGGAGGCGATGGTGCAACGAGTCGACGGGGAATGGCGCTATCGGTATTCGCTTGAAGTGGTTGACACGCCGTGGCGTTTTGAGTGTCGCTTGCCCGTTTCGATTCCCGGCCGCCGATCGGGAGGCGCGCTCGTGGTCGGATT
>SLGY01000191.1 GCA_007136425.1 Kiritimatiellia bacterium | reverse complement strand
ATGACCGGAGACGAATCGCTGCGTCCCGGGCAAACGCTGATGATTCCGCCATTGCGTTGACGCGCCCGGTTGACGCGCATACGAACTTCGGGCCGTATCCGCTGCGCCGTTTGCTTGCGGCGGAGTGGGCGGATTTCGACGGGCGCCTTCCCCACGCGGAAGGCGCCCGTCTATTTTGCGGGGACGTGCCGAACGGGCGGTTATAGGAGATCATCGCATGTGGAAAACGGCCAGCGTTATCGTCGGGACGGCGCTGATCCTCACGGCGTTCGGTATCGTCATGTTGCTCAGTACCAGCAGCGTGCACGGCCTGCAGCAATTCAACGATCCGAATTACTTCATTAAACGGCAGGCGCTGCACTTGGGGCTGGCGTTGGTGCTGGGATTCTTCGCGACGCGGATCGATTACCGGATATGGCGAACCTGGGCCATACCGCTCGCCATCTTGGCCGCAGTGTTGCTGGTGCTCGCGGTGCTGCCGGGCGGCATTGGGGTAACGGTGAAAGGCAGTAGCCGTTGGGTGCGATTCGGGCCGGTAACCTTCCAGCCATCCGAACTGGCGAAATTAGCCGTCATTGTGCTTGTGTCGTGGTACATGGCGCGTTCGCAACGCGGCGTGCGCGAGTTGGTACGCGGTCTGTTGATCCCGCTCGCCTTGATCGGCGTGATTGCATTGCTCATTTTGGCCGCGCCGGATTTCGGTACAACAGTGTTGGTCGGCGGAGTGGGTTTGCTATTGATGTTCGCCGGCGGCACACGAGTTGGCTATTTGGCGATCACAGCCGCGCTGGGCGGTGTGTCGTTTCTCTTGCTGGTGATGCATAATCCGGTGCGCATGCGTCGCGTGATGGCCTTTCTGAACCCGGAACAATATGCGAAAACGGAGGCGTTCCAATTGCTCAGCGCCATCTACGCATTCGTCATCGGCGGTGCGGGCGGCGTGGGATTGGGGCAAAGCATCCAGAAACGTTTCTACTTGCCCGAATCCCATACCGATTTCATCTTTGCCATCATCGGCGAAGAATTGGGCTTGATTGCGTCGTGGTCGGTGGTGCTCCTGTTCGGCGTCCTTTTCTGGTGCGGTCTGCGGATTGCCCTGCGAACGGGCGATCTGTTCGGCAAGTTGCTTGCCTTGGGGATCACGCTGATGATTACGTTGCAAGCGGCCTTTAATATGGCGGTCGTAACCGGGCTCGTACCGACCAAGGGATTGCCGCTGCCATTTATCAGCTACGGCGGGTCAAGTATTGTCATGACCTTCTTCATGATAGGGATTCTCGTCAATATCGCACTGACAGCGGACGAAGAGGAGCTGTAAGCGTCAGGGCGCAGGGTTGCGCGTCAAATCGCCGCCCGGTAAATCTCCAAGCGCCAGAGATGACGGGACCGTTTCGAGATATAGTCAATGACTCCCTCGTTTTTCATGCGCTCCATCTCCGCCATGTTCTCCTTGAACTCATCGCAGAACGGCACCCATTTCGAGGCGACCGACTCCAGTTTGTCCCCGTAAACTTCCCGGGCCACTTCCAGAATGCGTTGATGATTCGCCAGACTCAATACAGGGAAATAGAGCTGGCCGCCCTCTTTCAGGTAAGCCCGCGCCCGTTGCAGCATATCTATCGTCGGAGCGGTGCCGTCATGTCCGCCCGTGGGAATGCTTTCAGGATACCACGGCGAAATACGCGATACGCCTTCCGCCATGCCGGAGACATCGTCGATGATGATATCGAACTTCTCGCCATCCAAGCCCTCAAAGAGGTTCCCGTTAATGATGCGTACGCGGTCGGCAACCTCGTTCAATGCCGCGTTCCTTTCCGCGTACCGACAGGCCGTTTCCATGACGTCCACGGCAACCACTTCCCCGGCCCCTTTCTTTACGGCAATGATGGCAATGGGGCCGATGCCGCAGCCGAGATCGAGCACACGGCTTCCGGACGGAATATCCACGGTTTCGGCAAGGAGCCGCGTGGTGAGGTTCGGCTCGAATACGTCCGACCCTACATGCAGCTCGAGGTCGATACCACCGAAGTTATATGCTTGTGTGCTCATAGAGGGTTACCCCGAACAGTCATCGAACAGCATAATCAATGGCCATGGGGCGTTCAAGGGGATATCACGCATCGGAAACGGTTTCGAGCTGCCCGTTCTTCCGCTCCGCTTCCTCAAGCCGCCGGTTCAGTTCAAGGTATAGCATGCGACTGACCCACGCGTCCGTGGCGGCGTAAGTGATTTGCGCCTCGGTCAGGTCGGCGCGACTCCAGTTCGAGCACTGCGCCCGTTTGGAAATGCGAAATCCCAGTAAAGCCGCCGCCAAACCGCGCAGGCCCTGGTTCTTGATGCGCAAGGCTTTCGCCATGGGTTCCAGCCCGATAAAGCCGTTCGGCTCGAATTCATCCATGGCCCGCAATTGTTTCAAGTCATAATCCATGGCTACGCCCGTCTTGATGATGTCCGCACGGCCCAGTAGTTTCTTGAGTGGGGCAGGCAGGGTGTGGTCCGGCAGAGGAAACAGATAGACCCGGTGCGCGCCGGCCAACTGGATCAAGGAAGGCTGATAGGAAACCCCTTTCTTGAAAGAAGGACGCGTTTCCGTATCGAAGCCGAGGATTCGTTCGCGGGTCAACGTTTGGCAGGCGCGTCGGACATCGGCGTCGTCGCGGGCCACGGTGACGGGGCCATGATAACGGTCGATCGGCATGGCGTTGATGTCGTCACGTGACAACGCTATGCTGAATTCCGATTCGTCTTCCTGTTTGGCTTTCTGCCTTTTTTCTGTATTCTGCGTAGTCATTATGGTGATAGAAAACACGGCCTCATTCAGAGCGCACTGCAGATGGGCGGGTAACCGCGCCCATGCGGCGGCCGGATTCTGCGGCAGGTCCACGCGGACGACGGCGTGGACGGTTACCGCGAACTGTGACACCAAGCTAACGATTTGTCGGGGAAATGCAATCACGTTATGCGCATGGGAGATCCGATGCCGATAATCACGTTGACCACGGATTTTGGAACCGCCGACGGATACGTCGGCGCGATGAAAGGCGTTATTTTGAACGAAGCGCCGCACGCCGATGTGGTGGATGTCACCCACGACATCCCCGCGCAGGATGTGGAAGCGGGCGCATGGTGTCTCGCCTCCTGCTGGCGCTATTACCCGGAAGGGACGCTCCACGTGGCAGTGGTCGATCCGGGTGTCGGCACCGATCGGCAAGCCGTCATTGCCGAGGTGGACGGGCGCTACCTGATCGGGCCGGATAACGGTCTCTTCACGCATCCGTTGCAGCGCGCCGAACAACGCGAAGTGCGCCGGATCAAGGCCGACTTTCATTTGCCGGCCCATCTCTCCGCAACCTTTCACGGCCGGGACATCTTCGCCTATGCCGCCGGCGTGATCGCTTCCGGTCGCATGGATTGGAAGGAGATCGCCGAACCGGCGGAAGAATTCGTTTTGCTCGCCGTTTCCCAGCCGGAATATGGGGAACGGATCATTAAAGGGCGTATCCTGCACGTGGATCGCTACGGCAATCTCATCACGAATATCGAGGGGGCCAGACTGCCGCCCGACGCGCAATGGACCATGCGCATCGGCGGCGCCGACCTGTCGATCCGCGATATCGCACGCACCTACGGCGATGTGGATCAAGGGCGGCCGGTGGCGGTGATCGGGTCGTCGGGCTTTTTGGAGATCGCGGTCTGCGGCGGTTCCGCGTTCCGTGTGTTCCAGACCGATCCGGGCACGCCCGTAGCCCTGAAACGATTGGTCTACGAATAACCCGTAATCTTAACATTCTCGGAACCCAACAAAGGAGCGGATTCCCATGCAACACAGTGCGGCCTGGCAGGCACTTGAAACCCATTACACGAAAATCAAGGATCGACATTTGCGCAATCTGTTTGGAGAAAATCCCGAACGCGCGGAAACGTTTGCCCTCGAGGTGGACGGATTGTTTCTCGACTATTCGAAAAACCGCATTACGGACGAGACGCGCGCCCTGCTGCTTGCCTTGGCGGAGGAAAGCGGTGTGCGCAACGCGATCGACGCCATGTTCTCCGGCGAGAAGATTAATCGTACGGAGAACCGCGCCGTGCTGCACGTGGCTTTGCGCAATCGGTCGGACACGCCCATCGAAGTGGACGGTCGCGATGTCATGCCGGAGGTCAATCGGGTCCTGCAGCAAATGGAAGCGTTTGCCCGCAAGGTGCGCGACGGCGAGTGGAAAGGGCATACGGGGAAACGGATCCGGCACATCGTGAACATCGGCATCGGCGGTTCCGATCTCGGCCCCGTCATGGCGTACGAAGCGCTGAAACCTTATAGTCGACGCGAACTCTCCGTGCGCTTCGTATCGAATGTGGACGGTACGCACCTGGCCGAAGCGCTGCGCGACATCGATCCCGCCGAAACGCTGTTCATCGTCGCCTCCAAGACCTTCACCACGCAGGAAACGCTGACCAACGCCTTCAGTGCGCGTGATTGGCTGTTGGCCGCGCTCAAAGACGAGGCCGCCGTCGGGAAGCATTTCGTCGCCGTCTCAACGAATGCGGAAAAGGTGCGCGCGTTCGGTATCGACACGGCCAACATGTTCGAGTTCTGGGATTGGGTAGGGGGACGCTATTCCCTTTGTTCCGCCATCGGACTCTCACTCATGGTGGCGGTTGGTCCCGACCACTTTTACCGGCTGCTTGACGGCTTTCACGCCATGGACCGGCATTTTGCCGATGCGCCCTTCGAAGAGAACATGCCCGTGCTGCTCGCGTTGCTGGGCGTCTGGTACAATAACTTCTTCGGCGCGGAAAGCCATGCCCTGCTGCCGTACGACCAGTACCTGTCGCGTTTCCCGGCGTATTTCCAGCAATGCGACATGGAAAGTAACGGGAAATATATCGATAAGCAGGGAAAGCGCGTCACCGTGCAGACCGGCCCGATCATTTGGGGGGAGCCCGGCACAAACGGCCAGCATGCGTTCTATCAATTGTTGCATCAGGGCACAAAGCTGGTGCCTTCGGACTTCATAGGATTCAACAAATCACAGAACCCGCTTGGCGATCATCACGTCAAACTCATGGCCAACTTCTTTGCGCAGACGGAAGCGCTCGCGTTCGGTAAGACGGCGGAAGAGGTCGCCGCGGAAGGAACGGAGCCGGAACTGGTGCCGCACCGGACGTTTGAAGGCAACCGTCCGACAAACACCATTCTGGCCGATCAACTGACGCCGTTCGTGTTGGGACAACTCATCGCGTTATACGAACACAAGGTCTTCGTGCAAGGCGTGATTTGGAACATCCATTCATTTGATCAATGGGGCGTTGAACTCGGAAAAGCCTTGGCCGGAAAGATTCTGAAAGAATTGGAAAGCGAAGACGGGGACGTGACCGGACACGATTCATCGACTTGCCAACTGATCAACCGGTTCCGCGCCGCGCGCTGATTGCGCCATCGACACGATTCCCGGATTTCTATCGTAGCTCCCATTTTCAATGGGAGCAGAGCGCCGATTAGTATGGTTGTTGGTAGCCGCGCCGGCATGCCGCGCCATAGTCCCTTTGGGACGGAGGCGGGTAACAGCGTGGATGCGATGCCCGGCGGTAAAGCTGCCCACCGCTTTCCGCCCGAGATGATCAGCCTTCGGCGGAACGCCGTTGGCTATTCCGCGTCTGTTTGCTCCACGGAACGCACGACCCCTTCCTCGAAGATAACGCGTTTCCCTTCTCCCCGTCGGGCACCGGTTCGGACGCCGACGCCGGTGCCTATGCCGACGGAGGAAGTCCGTCGTCCCGTGGAACCGCCGATCCCCACGGTGAACCGTGAACGCGGCGGATGATAAACCCAAACCTCATCGGCGGTATCTTCCGTGATTCGCGTGCCGACACGGTCCGGTTCCCCCAAAGCCATGCGCACCATGTCTTCGCTGTATCCCGGTTCGATCCGTCCTTCGCTGATATTGGCCTGTATGTCCGCGGGATAGGCGTCGTACCGCTCCCGATCCGCTTGAATGCGATCGTCGACCGTCGTGGCGCATCCCGTGATCAGCCATGCCAGTGTGACCGGAAACAGAACCCCCCTGATAAGTTGAAAGATTTTGCTCATACCTCTTGCCGCCACTATCCCTCACCACGCGTACGTCGTCAAATGACGCATACTCCGACCACGTCGATCTCGCTTGTGTGAGAGCTTAGAGCATTTCAGTTTATCTTGTAGCCGTCGATGTCTGTTCAACTCACCAAGTCATTTCGGGGTGACGATTGGGTCAAACTGGGCGGCTACAGTTTGCTTTGAACTGCTCTAATCCTTCTTTTCGTAACGCACCCATAACGTGTGCGCGTAACGGTTAAGATAATGCAGACGATTCGGATAACGCAGGCGGCGCGCCGCGCGTACGAGGGCGGGACGCGGTTTCTCCATCGCGAAACATTCGTCGATCCGGATCGGGTACCGCTCCGTTTGCGCATGATAAAATGCCTGCGCGTCCGCAAGGCTGAAGAACCATTTGTGACGATCCGCGGGGCGGTCGGCCGGAAGCCCGTAATGCGAGAACGCGCCGTGACCGCGCTCGATCGGTTGACGCGCATTGACCCAGTTGTTGGGCAGCGAAATGATGATCGAACCCCGACACACGCGTACCAGCTCGCCGAACGTGCGATGCAAGCTGTCGAGATGTTCCAGTACATCGCTGCAGATCAGGCAATCGAAGGCGTTATCCTCGAAGGGCAGACGTTCGGTTGCTTCCAGATCGACGGCCAGATCCGGATGTCCGCCCACGTCGATGCCCGTATACTCCATGCCGTCGATCATTTCGCGCAGGTGCCCTTCATCACACCCGACGTCAAGAACCTTGCCGCGAATGTGCTCGCGAAAGTGCGTTGCGATGAACTTTGCGCGATCCAGTCGTTGCGGGAACGATCCGTAGAGGACGGGCGGCGGCCATGTCAAAGCTTCCATCTATTTATTCCTTCAAGGTTGTTTCCAATCGTTGGAAGCGATTTGCACACCGTTTTCCAATCGTTGGAAGAAATGTGCGCCTATTTCCCAATCGTTGGAAGCGTTTTGTACCTTGTTTTCCAATCGTTGGAAAGTCCAGCCTCGGCGGATCGTGTTGCCCACCACAATCCTTAACGAATAATCGCCGGGGACCCGCCTGCGCAAAGCCTCCAGCGCGGCAGGCAAAGGTCCGGCCTACAACCACGGACCGTTGTAGGCCGGACCTCTGCGTCCGGCGGATTCACCCAATGGGGTCAGTATGTATTGTTCGCTAAGGATTATGGTGTTGCCCATGGTGGCCGCTGTCAGCCTTCAAGATAGCGATCACGCAAAATTTGTGATTTGCGCATGGCGCGTTCCGTTTCGTTGATCTGGTCCGGGCTCAATTCCTCTTTCCAGCGTTCATCTTTGGAAAGCTTGTCCGTGCCCCGCAGGTATGGGGATATGCTGGCGTGGATAAAATGGTGCTCGGCGCGGGACGGCGTCAAGAGGGCAGCATCATAGGGGACGCCGATGAAGACGCACAAGGCGCGCAAGGTCGATTCGGGCGATTCGACAAGGTCCTCGTAGAAGACGTGTACGGCGCGGTCTTTGAGGGTGCGCTGCAAGCGTTCGAAACGGGCGGCCCACTTTACCGTGGTGGCGAGGCGGGCGCGGAAATCGTGGCCACGGCGCAGGTGCGATGCCAGGACGCCGCGCAAGTCGCGCACCAGATGGATAACGGCCGTTTCGCGCGGGCGGCATAAGGTGCGGCGCAACCGGTAGATCCGCGTTTTGGAGGTGTCGACGAGGGCGCGCGCCTGTTCATGGCGTCGGAGACGATCGTAATCCGCGAGTGTTGTCTTCCGGTAATTGTGTCGGGCGGCTTGGTTGATCAGCGGCAGGCGCGTTGTCCAGAAGGGACACGTGTCGAGGGGGGCATCGCACGAACACGGATAGCCGTCCTCGAAGGCGTCTTGTATGCGCAGCATTTCCCCCGGGCAGAAGAGAGCCGGATGGCTGTTCAACATCCGGCCCAGCAACGTGGATCCGCAAAAGGCGTGTCCGACGACGAAGACGAACCGCCGCTCCGCGTGCGCCGCTTCCGGTGCGCCCGTCGCGCCGGGTGCCCCTTCCGAATCGGTTTGAGCGCGGGCTGTCATGAGGCGCAAGGTCCCGGGCGACGCGATCGCGAGCAGCGTTTTGTGCGCGGCTGTCGACTTACATCAGGATCAGCAGGAACACGAGCACGAAGAGTGCGACGGTTTCCACGATACCGATGGTCATCAAATAGTTGCCGAAGCCTTGTCCCGTTTCGGACAGGGCGTCCGCGCCCGCGGCGCCGGCCTTGCCTTGAAACGCGGCGGAGGCGGCCATGCCGAGGCCTCCGAAGATGCCGGCGCTGAGCATCATGGGCCAGGCGATGAAGGTTTCGCCGCCGGCCACCATGGCGTCGATGGCGCCGTTGATCTGGAGCATGAGAATCATGCCGTAGATCGTTTGAGACAGCGGCGCACCGATGAAGGTGATCAGGATGAACGGGGCGGCCTTGCTTTGCGCATAGCATTTCTTCCACGCGCCGATCGCGGCCATGCCGGCGGTTCCGGTCCCGATGGCGGAGCCCACACCCGCCAATCCCAGTACGGCGGCGGCGCCCGCCTTGCCTATTGCGGCCATTAATTCGATATCCATTTCCATTCTCCTTGCTTAGTCGGTTTCTGATTCTTTCTTTTCGTCTTCCATAAAGGGAACGCGTTCGGATTGTTGCATAAAGGGTAGAAACCGGATTCCCGTCCATTGCAAACCCAGGTGCCCGGCGAATTCAAGGGTGTTCAGGCGTATCCCGTGCACGAGCACGCCCATGGCGGCGAGCAGGATGTTCAGGGTATGACCGAAAAAGAGAATAACCACGGCCGCGAGTTGTCCGGCCCAGCCGGCGGCGCCGATTTCAAGGGCCATCTGATTGAACGCCGAGGCGACGGCGTAGGTGGCGGTGCCGACGGCGAAGAGGCGCACGTACGAGACGACATCGACGAAGTTGCTGACAAGGTTCAGGGGCAACATGACGTGTTTGAACCAGTCCTCCTTCATTTGCCGGACCGGGGTCATGAACAAGAGTAGCAGCACGACCCCGACCGAAAAGACGGGGATCATGACCGTCGGGAAGGGGGCGTTAAGGACAAGATGGCGTGCGAGGAAGAACATGGTCCATACCACGCACAGCCAACCCGCTTGCGCCAGCGCCTGCAGGCTGAACACGTCGCGCACGATATTCCAGGTGTGGGCAATGGTCAGTTGCACGGCGCCGATGAGGAAGCACAGCAGCATGATGTTTTCGGGATCGGCCACCCAGTCGAGCTGCGCGGCTTCAAGTACGGGCGGCAGCGCGGCCAGCCCGAAATAGTTTCCGCTCAGCACGCCCCAGACGATGGTGGCGATGCTGGTGATGTAGAGCAGATGGAAAATGGAGGCGCTGGCCTGCGTGTATTTGCGTTGCGCCCAGAGGGTTGCGGCGAGGAAGATGGCTCCGTAACCGGCGTCGCCCACGATCATGGCGAAAAACAGGCTGAAGAAGAGCAGAAACACGGCGCTGATATCGACTTCCTTGTAGCCCGGTACGACGCCGATGAAGTTGAAGATGACGCGAATGGGTTTGACCCAGCGCGGATTTTCGATCTTCGTCGGTGCGCGATCGTCGGGTTTCGGGTCCTCGACCAGCAGGCCCCAGCCGAGGTATTTCGCCGCATCGCGAATCTTGGCGATGTCTCGTTCCGGACAGTAGCCGCGCAGGTAGGCGAGAGGTTTGTTGGAGCCCATGCCTGTGCGCGCTTCCAGAAAGCGCATCTTGTCTTCGGCATGCATGACGATCTCCTGGACTTGCGGCAGGTAGCCGGTCAAGTCCATGAACTCCTCGCTGTTCTGTTTCAGTGAGCGTTGTTTCGCCTCCACATTCTTCTTCATTTCCGGCAGGGCGACTTCCGGAAGTTTGACGGGTTCATACGGCAGATCGAGAGGTTTGCGCGATATGACGCTCAGATAGGTGTTGTTCCGGTCGCGATGATGTACGGTCAGGGTCGTGTCGGGCGTATCCGGTTTGACGATGGCCTGTTTCGGTCCCGCCTTGTAGAGGCGCACGTACAGGCCGCGCTCTTGGAGTGCGCGAACTTTGTCGGGATCGAAGTCGCCGAACGGCGCGATGCGCGCGATTTCCCGTTGCCAATAGTCGAGCGACTCCTCGAAATCCTTTCGGTGATTGACCAAACGCCAGACCTCGTCGACGACCGATTCCGCCGTGCGGGTCGGGTCCGGCGCGGGGGCGGGCCGGCCCTGTTTGCTCCGTTCCTGATCGTAATGCTGGAGGAGTTCGCAGGCGCGGCGGACGTCCGCATAATGGGTGCGCGCCTCTTCAAGCAGGGTGCCGCCGGGTTCCTGGATATGCTCCAGATGCAGGACGCCCATTTGCTGGAGCGCGTGCAGGGTGGGTTCCTGATGCTCGCGGATGCAGAGGATCGTCAGCTTTTTCATGCGCGCGATCATGATTCGGCCTCGGCTTTCATGGCGCGGTCCTTGGCCATCTTCGCCCGAGCCACTTCGGCGGTTTGCTGGTCACCGATGAAGATGCGTATGATCCGTATGTTCTCGCGCGTCTCGGGGATCTTGACCTTCTCGAAAAGATTGACCCGTTGCGTGGTGATGCGTAATTCCTGCACAAGCAGGCGATGCCCTTCTTCGAGTAAGAGTCGTTCCAGACGCAGCCGCGCCAGTTTTTCGAGCATGTCGAGTCCGTCATCCAGCCAGGGCGGCGTACGGAACAGGTCGGGCTGGGTCCGATCGAATCGCACGTCGTCCAGGACGGGGACGTTGACGCCGGCGATGTTGTTGACGGAGCGTTTTATCTCAGCTACGCGCAGGTACTGCTCGAAGGGGATTGGTTCGGAGAAGAGCTTCACCCAATGGGCGAGATTTTCGCGCGCTTGCTCTTCTTCTTGTGTCTTGGCCTCGATCTGCTGTTCTACATGCCGGACTTCCATCTGCAACTGTTGTTTCTTGAGTTGCAATGTCGGCAGATACCGTTCGAAACGGCGCAACGCGTCGCGCTGTTGTTTCAATTCGGTTTTGGTGTATTTGATCTTGGCCATGTCTTGTTCGCTCGTCCGCCGCCGCGCCTTGCTCCGGACCCGTACCCGGAGGGCGGAAGCACGTGAGTATCCCCTTCAATGCGCCGGGGCGAGGGGGGGATAGCTCAACGGTCTATTTCGTTGCCGTTTCCTGGTCTTCTTTCTCCTCTTCCTTCTTCACAATCTCCTTCGGCCAGAACTTTTCGATCAGACGGCTCGGGGCGCCCGTTTCCTCGGGCTCAAAACAGTCGGCTAGGATGGTCCAGCCCAGGTCGAGCGCCTTTTCGAGGGGGATATTCACACTCAAATCCATCATTTCGTTTTCAAAACGTTCGCCGTATTTCAACAGTTTGACGTCCCAGGGACTCATGCGGAAGCCCATCGATTGTTTTTCCAGCGTTTCGCGATAGGCGGCGAAGAGTTGGATCATGACGGACATGATCGAGCGATGATCTTCACGGGTCTTGTTGTTGACGAGTTGTTTCAAGCGGCTCAGGGAGCCGAACGGCTCGATCCGTCCGTTTCGCAGATAGAACTGGCCCTCGGTGATATACCCGGTGTTGTCGGGTACGGGATGAGTCACATCGTCGCCCGGCATGGTGGTGACGGCGAGCGCAGTGATGGAGCCGGCGCCTTCGAAGTCGACGGCCTTTTCGTAGCGCGCGGCCAATTGACTGTAGAGGTCGCCGGGATAGCCGCGCGTGGCGGGGATTTGTTCCATGGTGATGGCGATTTCTTTGAGCGCGTCGGAAAAGTTAGTCATGTCCGTGAGCAGGACCAGGACCCGCTTACCCTCAAGGGCGAATTTTTCGGCGACAGCCAGTGACACATCGGGTACGAGCAGACATTCCACCGTGGGATCGGCAGCGGTATGGACGAACATGACGGTGCGCGACAGGGCGCCGTGCTCTTCGAGGGTATCGCGGAATACCAGATAATCGTCGTGTTTCAGTCCCATCCCGCCGAGGATGATGACATCGACTTCGGCCTGCAGGGCGATGCGGGCGAGCAGGGGATTGTACGGTTCGCCGGCGACGGAGAAGATCGGGAGTTTCTGCGATTCGACCAGCGAGTTGAAGACGTCGATCATGGGAATGCCGGTTCGGACCATGTTCCGCGGGATAATTCGTTTGGCCGGATTCACGGACGGCCCGCCGATGGGGATCATGTTCTGGGTGATCGCCGGTCCCCGGTCGCGCGGTTCGCCGTTGCCGGTGAAAATACGTCCGAGCAGGGCGTCCGAGAAGGGGACTTGCATGACCCGCCCGAGAAACCGGACCTCGGCGGCGGTGGAGATTCCACGTCCGCCCGCGAAGACCTGGAGAAAGACCCGACGGCCTTCGATCCGGATTACCTGTGCGAGGGAGTCGCCCAGGTCGGAGCGCACCATGGCGAGCTCGCGGTAGGTCACCTCGTCGGCTTCGAGGCTGATCACGTTGCCCGCAATGCGGTCGAGTTTCGTGTATACCTTATGCATAGTCCGTGACCTCCGTAATCATCTTGTCGATGCGCTCTTCAATTTCCTTGAATTCGTCCGCGTCCATGCGGGCCTGGTTCCAGTCGCGCGTGATTTGGGTCAGGGACTGGAAGAAGCGACGCGCGCTGTCCTTGTCTTCGAATTGAACCGGGGTATCGATGATTTTGACAATGCGTCCGAATACATATTGTTGGCGTTCGGCGCCGGTGGCGGCGTCGACTTCATTGAAGGCGTCCTGCTGAAGGTAAACGCTGTCGAGATATTCGGACTTGAGATAGACGATGAAGTCGGCGATCGACGTGCCCTCTTCGCCGACGACCTTCATCATCTGATTGATCTCGTTTCCTTCGCGCAACGAGCGCCGCGCCCGTTCGACCTGTTCGTCGTCGACCACACTCGGATACTTGCTCCAACTGTCGAGCGGGGCGATGGCCGGATAGCGGCGCGCATCGGAGCGCTCCCGGGACAGGCCGTGAAAGGCGCCGACCACCTTGAGGGTGCTTTGTGTAACCGGTTCCTCGAAATTGCCGCCCGCAGGACTGACCGTCCCGCCAATGGTGACGGAGCCCACGGAGCCGTCGCGCAGGCGGACTACGCCGCCCCGTTCATAAAAGGACGCGATGACCGATTCGAGATAGGCGGGAAACGCTTCTTCGCCGGGGATTTCCTCCAAGCGGCCGGAGACTTCGCGCAGGGCCTGGGCCCAGCGCGAGGTGGAGTCGGCGAGTAGCAGCACGTTGAGGCCCATCTGCCGATAATATTCGGCGATGGTGACCGCCGTATATACCGAAGCTTCGCGCGCAGCAACAGGCATGGAACTGGTGTTGCAGATGATTAGCGTGCGTTCCATCAGGCTCTTGCCCGTGCGCGGATCGGTCAGTTCGGGGAATTCGCGCAGCGTTTCGACGACTTCCCCCGCTCGCTCGCCGCACGCGGCAATAATGACGATATCGACTTCGGCATGGCGGCTGGTGATCTGTTGCAAGACGGTCTTGCCCGCGCCGAACGGGCCGGGGATACAGTACGTACCCCCGCGGGCGATGGGGAACAGGGTGTCAACGATACGGATCTTCGTGACCAGCGGTTCGGTCGGGCGCAAGCGTTCGTCGTACTCGCGAATCGGGACCTTGACGGGCCAGGTTTGCACCATGGTTACGTCATGCGTATCGCCGCGTTCGTCTTTGAGCGTGGCGACGGCATGGTCCAGCGCGTAGTCGTCTTCTTTCGCAACGGTTTCCACCGTGTATTCGCCGCGCATACGGAAGGGCACCATGATCCGGTGCGTGAAGATGCCTTCAGGTACCGTGCCGACGGCGTCGCCGGCTCGTACGCGATCACCTTTCTTGACGGTGGGCGTGAAAGTCCACCGACTCTTGTTGTCGAGGGGGGCGAGATAGGTGCCGCGTTGAAGAAAGAAGCCGCATTGTTCCGCCAAAGCGGGCAGGGGATTCTGGAGCCCGTCGTAAATCTGGCCCAACAGGCCCGGGCCGAGATGCACCGATAGCATCTCGCCGGAGAACTCAACTGCGTCATCCACGCTCAAGCCGGTGGTATCTTCGAAGACCTGCATTTCTGCGGACGTGCCGCGAATGCGTATGATTTCGGCTTTGAGGCGCGTGTCGCCGACCACGGCGAAGCCGACTTCGTTTTGCACGACGGGTTGATCAAAAGCCACGCTGATCAGGTTCCCGTTAATGCCGATTATTTTGCCCGTATTTTTGCTCATGCGTCACCAAGTCGTTCAGGTTCAAGGGAGTCATTTACATGGTCGTCTATGAAAGATTCAACGCGTTGCAGTCCTTTCTCGTCGGAAAGCCGGTCCCAACGCTCCATCAGGCGGAGGCGAATGGCGTACGCCAACACGATGTCCAGGTCGAATGGGGCGCCGAGAATGCGTTCATCCAGGGCATTCCAGCGGCAGCGATCCAGTGCCAGTTCGCGTTCCAGCGGTTGGGTGCGGTTCATGGCGTCCGTGGCGGCTTGGCCCGCCGAGACGTCGTAGCCGTCGTGCATGCGCAGAAAGGGACGGGCCTCCAAATACAGGCGTGCGGCCCGGAAACGGACCTGGATATTACGTATTTGCGTGTCGAGGGCATGCCACCATGCGGCAAAATCCGATGCGCCCTCGCCGGCGCGGTCTTCAACAATCAACGCGAGTTCGCGCCAGTCTTCCGAAGCCAATGCGCCCTGACAATGAAATAGAAACCGGTCGGGCGTCCAAGGCGGGGCTTCGCCGAGCGCGACCGGCGGCAAACTGGCAACAAGATAAAAGTATTTCATCAGTTCGTGGTCTTGTCCTTGCGCTTGTCCCAGTCCTCTTGCGCAACCTTGAGGATGATTTCCGCCAGATGCGGGCGCAGGAAACGGGATAACGCCTCGGCGATCGCTTCCTTGGTGAAATCGTGGTGCGCGTGTTCATCCTTGAAGGAGACGCGGAACCCTTTGCTGATGGATCGGTCCGGTCGAATCTCGATCGAGTCGCCCAGTTTCTTGCGATACCGTTCGGCATAGAATTTGACGAGGGCTTCCTGATCTTCCGGACTGACCAGCAATCCGACGCGCCGTTCCTTGTCGTTCCGGGTGATATACGTCTCCGCCATGCGGACGAGCATATCCTTTACGATGTCGATGCTCATCGCCTCGTCGAGGGATTCGCCGACCAGATCGTCCAGTATGTTTTCCACGCCCTGGCCCACGGAAATGAGCAGATCGCGCGATACCTGTTCGAGGGTGCGAATGCTGCGTTCCGTATACTGTTCGGCGTCCCGTTCCGCCTGTGCCAGAATCTCCTGCGCTTTCGATTCGGCCTCCTTGACTTCGGCGGCCGCCTTTTGCTTGGCCTTGGCGACAATGTCTGCGGCTTGACTTTCCGCTTTGCTAATTGCTTCCGATTGCAGTTTCTCGATAAGGTGCTCGAGTTCTTCCGCCATAATGACGCATCTCCTGTGGTAAAAAGTGTGCGCGGGTAACCCCGACACTCAAGACTTGCATTAAGGCTTACATCCTTGCAATTCTTTTTTTGCGCGAGGTTCGGACTCCGGACGCATCTGCGGGTACGCAGGGAACCGCGGGTGGACGCGACGTTACAGCGCGGCGAGGGCATGGAGCGATGTACAAAGAGGCGATGCAATGAAACGATTCTGGTGGGTTTGGTTCTTCATGTTAACGGCGAGTGTGGCGTCCGCAGACACATTGGCCGAACGGTTGATTGCCCGGTACGAACGGGTGGAGACGATAACGTGCGATGTGCGTCGCGACGTCTCGAACGAAGACGGACGGCTCCGTTGGTTGAGCCGCGTGTATTATCAGCAACCGGACCGTTTGCATGTGGAGAACCACGCGCCCCTGCCGCGCCGGATCATCGCCGACGGCGAAACGATGTATCAGCACAGCGATGGTGAGCCGCGCGGCTTTCGCCGTGCTATCGCCGAGCTGGACGACCGTATGCTGCACGGATTACGCAAAGTGCCCGGGACGGCCATGGATCATTTATATCGTTTGCAGGGCACGCCCGAACAAGTGCTGGACGGGGACAGTGATTATCCTCCCGTGGACGGGGACAGTGATGATGGGGACAGGGACAGTGATTATCCCCTGCAGCGCGGGTACGATGCTGAGAATGTCTATGTTGTGTTGCATGCCGACGAGGCGTATCGCCTGGGACGCCTGGAATTCTATACGGATTCGGAAAGAACCGAAATGACGGGCGAAATTGATTTCAGCGCATTTGAGGAAGTATTGGAAGACGTCTGGATCCCGCTATTGCATCAAGGCCGTTTCCAAGTGGGCGGCCTGGAGAACCGCGAGACGACGCGGATCAGTAATGTCACGGTGAACGAGCCGATCCCGGAGCACCTCTTCAACGCGGCCGCCTTCTTCGATAACGTTGACTGGGTCGACCGATTCGAGGATTTGTAGGTAGCGTGTCCACAGGGTCAGCCGTCGGCGGTCACGCGCAGGCGTCGCCAAGCGAATAGCTCTGAGCCGCCGGGACCTTCGAGCCGGGCCGGTCGGTGTCGGTTTAACGACCGCGCTGGTCTATATCGGCTCATAACGGCAACCATGTATAACTTCGAACCGATCACGAGCCCCTGTGTCCAATACCGCACGCGCCGCTGCATTTGCAGCGTCGCGTCTGTTTCTGCCACCTCTTGCCCCGCTTTGTAGGCCAGGGCCTCGTCCATGCGATTCCGGATATCCGTTATCCCCTTGATGCCGAAGCAGTCCCGCAGCATCGGAAGCGCAACCTCTTTTATGTTCCGGGCAAAGGGATGCCGTCCGGATTGTAGCCAGACCCCGTGAGAGCAGAAGCGATAGGTGCCGACATTCTGCACCATGCCGGCTCGAACCGGATTGTTTTCAATGTAGGTCCAACACGCCCAGACCGCCTTACCGCTCTCCAGAAGGGTATGTTTGAACCGGTCCGCCCACAACGAGCCGCGCCTTCGGACGGGACGGGTTCGATTGTACCAGCCAGTGAAGAGCTGCTGCAAATGCCGCATGAACCAACTGATATCCCGGCTTCGGGCCTGCCATATCCGGCACGCGGCGGTGTTCGGCTCCAAGGTTCGATTGCCACGATGAAAGGCGCTATATCTCCGGCACATCTCCTCCGCATCGGGTTCCTTGGCAGGGGCATAGGCTAGAATATGGAAATGATTGGACATGACTTGATAGGAGACGACCCGTACGGAGTAAAGAAGGCAAACCCGCCGAAGAATTCGAACGAATTGCTCTTTCTCGGCATCGCCAAAGGGGAGGTCGAGTCTGGTACCGGCGATCCTGTTGTAGCAGTGGTACCATGTGGGTTGCTCGTCGGTCTTGATTCGTGCCTGCCGCATCGGTTCACTCCTTCCTCGAGCCTCATGCCCTATGACCATAAAAGAAACGAACCGCCCATATTTCCGGATCTATTTTCAATCGCGGATGGTTGTCGCTGTAACCCTTTAATAAAGAGCATATTGCACGACGAAAAAAGTCGAGTTCCGTTGCGCAATAACCGCTATGTCTGAACCGTTATTCCTGTGTCCCTAACTTCATGTGTCCCTAACTTCATGAACCGTTATTCCTACTTTATTTCTGTGTCCCTAACTTCTTCTCTCTATTTCTGTGTCCCTAACTTCAGGGCAGCGTAGCCTTCGCGGTAGGTGGCATATCGGCAGGCGAATCCGGAGGCGCGCAGGCGACGGTTGCTGCAGCGTTTGTTTCCTCCGCGCGGTAACGGCATGGACGTCTCGTCGGCGAAAGGGGGATGCGGTCGGCCCAGCCGGTCGGCAACCCAGCACAGCAACTCGTTCCGGTCGGCGGGTTCGTTGTCGGTTACGAGGTATAACGGTTGTGCGGTCGGCAGCAACGCCAGATGGGCCAGGGCGGCCGCGGCGTCGTCCCGATGGATGTGGTTCACGTACCGGATGGCGCCCGGGACCCGGAGGGCCGTGCCCTCGGCGACGGAGCGCAGCAAGCGGGTGCGGCCCGGTCCGTATAGCCCGGAAAGGCGCGCGATGACGGAAGGGAACGGAGCCGATTGCGTCTGCAGTTCGGCTTGCTGATAATATTTCGCTGTTTCCCGTTTGGGATGCGCCGCCGTGTCCTCATCCACCCAGCGACCGTCGGTGACGTCGTAGAGGCCGGTGGTGGATGTGAAAAGGAAGCGTCGAAGGTCGTGGCCGTCTCCGGTGAGCCGTTCCAATAATCCTTGCAAGCCCCGGACGAACAAAGCCTCGTAGTCCTCCGGCGCGGCACGTTGGAGGCCGGCGCAAAAGAGAACGTGTGTGAGCCTGTCAGGTAGGGACAGACTATCAGGCCGGGTCAGGTCGCCGCGCAGGGCCCACGGATCATGGGGGGCGGGTGTCCGGCGCAAGGTCCAAACCGTGTGACCGCGATTTCGCAATAACGCGGCGAGAGCCGCGCCGATGTAACCGCTGCCCGCGATCAGTATGCGGGCGGGTTTCACGACACTTTCTGAAATGCCGGAAGCAGGCGATCATATAATGCGAACAACGCCTCGGGCATAACCTTGGTGTCCGAGAGTACCGGCATGAAGTTCGTGTCGCCGTTCCAGCGAGGCACGACATGGATATGGAGATGTTCCTCCAAGCCGGCGCCCGCGGCCTTGCCGAGATTGATGCCGACATTGAATCCGTCCGGGCGAATAACGGATTTCAAAATCCGCAAGGTGTGCTGTGTCGTCTGCATCAGAGCAAGCGCTTCGTCATCGGTCAGATCTTCCATGAGGGAAACGTGCCGGTAGGGAGCAATCATGAGGTGCCCGTTGTTGTAGGGATATTTGTTCATTACCACGAACGCATGCTCAACGCGTTGCAGGATGAGATTATCCCGATCGCGCTCTTCCTGCAGCATGTCGCAAAGAAAACAGCCGGGCTTTCGGTTGGCCAGGATATAGTCCATACGCCAAGGAGCCCATAGGCGTTTCATGGAGAGCACTCCTGCGATTCGGTCAAGCGCGACGGGCGTTTCCGGGGCGTGCTGTCACTGAAACGCTGCGAGTGGCCGGCGGCCTGTTCCCGCGCGCGGACGTAGGCGCCCTGACGTTGCTGGCTGTGGCGGAGACTATGCATCTTGGATTCCGGCGTAGGATAGCAAGCGGATGCGCCCTGTCAAGGTGGGGCGCGGCGCCTGCATGATTCGCGTGTTGCTCATCTTGTCTTGATGACATCCGCTGTGTAGACTCTTGATGACGAGTGACAAATCACCCAAGCCCGAAAGAAACACAAAGCACGAATGACGAATAACCTGCCTGTTCCGGGTCATGGGCTTACGCTTGCGTTTTGTGCGGCGTTGCTGTTGCTGTGCGCCTGCGGCATGGTGGATGACAGTGCGGACTCCGTGTATGATGTCAAGCCATGGCGCGCGCTGGATGATCGCGACGTCTCCGGCCTGGGACGGGCGATCATGCGTGGCGCCGCCGGCTCGTGGATTCATGCGGAGACGGAGCACTTCACCTATCACGCGGCAACTCTGCAGCAGTTGGAGCGCGTGATTCGCGAGGCGGAATGGTCATATTCGGAGGTGTGCCGTCGCCTGGACCTGCCGCTTGCAGAGGAACGCGGCCATTTGTTCGTTGTTGAGGACGGCGGGGATTGGGCTCGCGTGATGCGCGCGGCGGGACGACGCGCGGATGGCGTGGCGCTGCATGTGGGGCGAGAGATTTTTATACTGCGCGACGAACATATGGGCACGTCATATGTCGACATTCCGCATGAGATGGTCCATTACCGTTTATGGCAGGAATACGGGCGGGAATTGCCTCTTTGGTTGGAAGAAGGCCTGGCCGAGTACCTGGGCTGGGAGACGGCGTCGGCGTATCAGCGCAGGCGACATCTTGAACTCTACCGCGAACGGGAACCGTTGGCGTCGGAGCACTGGATTCCATGGCCGGAACTGTTTGCGCGCACAAGTTATCCGGAGGAGCCGGCGCGAACGGCGGCTTTTTATCGCCAGACCGGCGCCCTGGTGGAGGCACTTGCGCAGGATTTGCCGGAGGAACCGTTGTCGTCGTTAGTGGAACAGTTCATCGGGGAGCAGCGACCGTTCCGGGAAGTGCTACAAGAGGAATACGGGTGGCCGGCGGCGGAAGTGGACGCGATGAAAGCGCGGGTTGAAACGAAGGTCCGGAATTCGATAGAAGAGGATCGGTGATAGGCTGGCCTATTGCGCGTTGCGAGTCGCCCGTCTACGATTGAGCGCGGGTCACGGATATACGTAAGATATACGGAAAGACCGGTGAACATGGCAAAAGACAGGAAGAGCACGGACACGGCTTCGGTCTATCTGGTTGCGGGTGACGACGATTTTCTGATCGATCAAAAGGCCCGCAGCTTGGTGGACGCGCTGTGTCCCGTAGAGGAACAGGCGCTCGGCCGGGAAATTCTCGAGGGGGCCGTGGACGTGGTGGACGAGGCCGTTCAGGTGTTGGGTCAATGCTTGGAGGCGGTGCAGACGGTTGGTTTTTTCGGCGGGCGCAAAGTGGTTTGGTTGCGTAACGCGGTGTTCTTCTCGGATTCCGTCCTGGGCAAATCCGACGCGGTGAAGAAACAGGTAGAGGCGCTGACCGGGCTGATCAAGGCGGGATTGCCGGAAGGACAAGTACTCGTAATCAGCGCCCTGAAAGTGGACGGGCGCACGGCGTTCTACAAGGCTTGCAAAGCAGCGGCCGAAGTCATCGAATTCAAAACACCCGACAAGCCGCGTGAAGCGGATCAATCTGTTCGTGAACGTGTGCGGGATATCTGGCGCTCGCTCGGGTTGAAGCCCGCGAATGAAGAAGTGACGGAGCAGTTTGTACTGCGCGCGGGGGATGATACTCGCCGGCTGATGCAGGAATCGGAAAAATTGGCGGCGTTCGTGGGCAAAGACGAACGTGTCGTAACCGTGGAAATGGTGCGGGAGGTGGTTGCGCCGGGGCGTGAATCGATTGCATGGGATTTGGCCGATCAGGCGGGGTCACGCAATCTGGGGGCGGCACTGGTGACCTTGCGACAGCTCTTGTTTCAACGGGAATCGCCCATTGGGCTGATCATCGGTTTGGAGAATCGGTTTCGGGAGCTGATGTTGCTGCGCGAGTGTATGCGGCGCAAATGGTTGCGATTGGAAGGATCGGAACGGTACCGCAAAGCCGTATGGAATGTGGATGCGGAGGGCGAGGCGGCGCTGTCGCAATTGCCGCGGGACCCTCGAAAGATCCATTGGTATCGCGTAGCGAAACTATCCGAACAGGCCTCCCGCTATTCGTTGCGGGAGTTGTTGAGGGCCCAAGAACTCTTGGCGGAAACGCATGAAAAGATGGTGAGTGAATCGTTGCCGCATCCGTTGGCCCTGGAATTTCTTTTGATCCGGCTGATTGCCCGTCCGAAGCCCGCTCGTGCGGCGTCGTGATTCGCCGCGCTTGTTCCGCGTTCGGTGGCATGGGCTTGATTATTCCGCCAACACCTCTTCGATCAAACTGCCGGTGGCGTCCCGCGGCGCCCGGACATCCAGTAGATGGGTGATCGTGGGGGCGATATCAATCATGCGATGTGCGACCCGAACCTCCGGATGGCCTCCGGGAAACTGTCTCCAACAAGTCGCCTGAAACGACGCGGACTCAATGGCGGCGCCGTTCGGCAGGTTGGTTTCCAGATCAAATTTGAAGAATGCCCGCGCTTCGCCGTCACCGGCATAGCCGATATGAAAATTCTCCCGGTTCGCATGATTCTTTGCGGGCTTGCCGGCAAGGATCATGGCCGTTTCCTCGGGCGCGATGCGGAACTCCGCTTTTTCACCCTCGGCGGTATGGTAGACGACGTGCAGGGCGGGGTGCACCCCGCTGTCGTACCATTCAATCGTATTGAAGTACACCGCGCGATTGATCTCGGAATAGAGTGTGGGATTGAAAGCGTCCGTTTCCTCGGGCGGCGGCGGGCCTTCGCCGCCATGTGGGGACAGGAGGGCGAAGCTTAGTACGGTTTGGCCCGTCGTTTCGGACTCTTGAAGTGTCCGCTGCGCGAGCGACGTGATGTCCCAGGAGAAGACGTCGGTGTCGTCCACGCGAGTTTCCGTCACAAAACGGCCCGTCGCGGGTTGTGTCTCCCACGTGATCGCCTCTTCGCTCCATGTGCGATCCTGGATTTCATACAGTTGGACGATCACCTCGCCCGCCGCGCGCGCGGGGATATCAATGCGATCTTCCATTTCATGGCCCGCGCGAATGTTCGGTCCGCGCCAGACGGAGAAGATGCGCATGTCCGTCTCGTGCCCGTATCCATGCGCCCGCCCTGTCATGCCGTGGTCCGTCGTAATGATCAATACGGTTTGATCGAGCAGTTCCTGGTCCTCAAGGTGCTCGATCAGTCGGCCCAGTTGGCTGTCGGCTTTTGCTATGGCGGCCCGGTATTCCTCGCTCCAGTGCCCGTGATTGTGACCGGCGCCGTCCGGTTCGGGATTATAGACATAGAGGAAATTGGGGCGATGTTCGTCGATCCATATGATTGCGCGGTCCACAAAATGCGCGGCGGAATCGGTATGCGGATAATACCCGGTGACATGGGTGGCGGCGTCCCCGCCCAATACCGGGTCCGCGCCGGCCAGGCCGCTGGTCAGGCCGGCTTCCGCCAGCACTTCCGCGATGGTTTCCGCGTGAATGGGGCCAGCCCACTCGTCCATGCCGTGCACGGACGGAGGCGCGCCCGTATGCAGACTGGGTAATGCCGTGCGCGTGATTGGGCGCCAAGTGGTCCATGCATTCCACGTGTAGGTCCCTTCCTGTACAAGGCGGTCGATGTGCGGCGTGTCGACTTCCTGCAATACGTCCGGCCGGACGCCGTCCCACACCATGACAATGACATGACGAGCGGTATCGGGCGTTTCCTCGCGTTCGGTCGTTATGAGAAGCGTGGACTCGACGACATCATCGTCGGGAGGCGCATCGGGCGTTGGTGGCGCGGGTTCCGGCGGGATACAGCCGGCGAGCAGCAATGCAATGGCGGTTAGAGAAACTCTCTTCATGTCCTTGCGAACAATGCGTTTCGGATTAGTCTGGTGTCAATGGCTATCTAGCTGCTGATCTTTGGATGGCCGAATGAATATGCGTGATTGAATGCACGTCTTATGCTTTGTTAATGCCCAATGGAGGCGGGAAGGCGCTTTATGGTTTTTGTAAAGAAGACAATGTGGCGGAGTCTAGTTCTTGTTTTGTTCAGTACGCTGATCGTCGGCGTCCCGGCGCGGTCCGTTGAAGAACTCCCTGAGGAGGCGAAGGCGGAGCCTTCTTTGCCGGATCGGGTCGGCGAGGTATCGGTCGGCGATGAGTTGAGCAAAAAAGATATGCGGCCGGAGCTTTGGTTCCCCGTGGGCGAGGAAATCGAGTATCGCGTGTATTGGGGGCGCATCCCGGTGGGTACGGCCGTCGTAACCACCGAGTGGAATGAATCGGGAGACGAGGGCCCATTGCTCGCCATTCGGGTCAAGGTGGATTCCAATCGGGTTATTGAAACCATTTATCCGGTGGATATTCAGATTGAGTCGCTGATCGATCCCGACACCTTTTTGCCGGTTCGCTTTACCCAGAACCGTCATGAAGGCCGCCGGCATACACATGAGATCACCAAGTTCGATCATGAAGCGGGTGTTGCGCACTGGGAATCGCTTTCCAGAGATCGTGAAGACACGTTTGAGTTGGAACCGGACACGCGGGACTTGTTGAGTTTTGCCTATTACATGCGCAAACTGGGTTTCGAACGCGACGAACGACGCCATTTCCGGGTCATGGCGGACGACAAGATCTACGACCTGTGGCTGGACGCGCAGGGCGACGAACGGATCCGCCTGCGTCATTATGGGCGGGTACGCAGTATCGAAGTGGAGCCCGAAGCGGCATTTGAGGGGTTGTTCGTTCGGCGTGGGCGAATGCAATTGTGGGTGTCGGACGATGACCGCCAATTGATGACCCAGATGGTCGGCAGTATTCCGGTAGCCAGTATTCGATTAGTTTTGCAACGGGTTCGCGGTCCGGGTAATGATTCCTGGATTCTGGATTATGATTAAGGAATAGACGCATGACGCTGAGCCCTGCCCGCGCAAAGGAAATTATCGGGGAATTCGATGCCCGGCGCATTCTCGTGATCGGGGATTTGATGTTGGACCGTTACATATACGGTACCGTACGTCGAATCTCGCCCGAGGCCCCGGTGCCCGTGGTGAATGTGATCCATGAGAAGAGCATGCCAGGCGGCGCCAGCAATGTGGCGTGGAACGTGCAATCGCTCGGCGGACAGGGCGAGGTGGCCGGTGTGATCGGCAAGGATCGCGACGCGCAGACGTTGACCGCGTTGTTGCAACAAGGCGGGGTCGGCGTCGACGCGTTATGGACGCACGACGATGTGCGGACCACCGTCAAGACGCGGATCATCGCCGACAGGCAACAAGTGGTGCGCGTGGATTGGGAAGACGCGCTGGAGCTGACAGGCGAACATCTGGACGGGTTTTGCCGTCGAATGGCCGATCGCATTGCGCATGTGGACGGCGTGATCATCGAAGACTACGGTAAGGGCGTGATCCGGCAAGAGGTGGTGAACGAGGCGCTGTCCGCTGCGCGCGCGAGAGACATTCCGGTGGGCTACGATCCGAAAGATGATCATACCCTCGATGTGCGCGGTGCGACGGTGGCGACGCCCAACCGGAAAGAGGCGTTTATGGCGCTCGGCAAACGGGAACCGTTGCAGGAACGTCCCCCGCTGGAAGATCCCGAGCTGGTGGAGGTAAGCAAGCAATTGCGGGATAAATGGGGGGTAGAACTGCTGGTCATCACGCTCGGACCGCACGGGATGTTTCTTCTGGACGAGCGCGACAAGCCCGTTCACGTCCCTACGCGCGCGCGGGAGGTGTTCGATGTCAGCGGGGCGGGCGACACGGTGATCGCGGTATGTACGTTGGCACTGGCCTCCGGCGCGTCCCATCGGGAAGCGGTGGAGCTGGCAAATTATGCGGCCGGCGACGTGGTGGCAAGGCTCGGCACGGCGCCTTGCACGGCGGAGGCCCTGCTGGATCGCATCGAATGAGCGCCGTGATCGGAGTCATACCCGCGCGTTGGGGGTCAAGCCGTTTCCCGGGCAAGATGCTGGCTGCCCTGTGCGGGAAACCGTTGATTCAATGGGTATGGGAACGGGCGCGCCGTGCGGCGCGTTTGGACGAAATTCTGGTGGCGACGGATGACGAGCGCATTGCCACGGCTGTCGAAGGATTTGGTGGCGCTGTCGCGATGACGGGCTCGCATCATGCGTCCGGCACGGATCGCATTGCCGAAGCGGTTCGCGATATGGACGCGGAGGTGGTGATTAATATTCAGGGCGATGAACCGCTGATTGATCCCGGATTAATCGATCAGTTGGCCGCTGAGATGAGTGCGGGGGCGGAGTGGGATATGGCGACGGCGGCCGAGCCGATGCGCGATGCGGCGCCCGCGGCGGATCCCTCCGTGGTGAAGGTGGTGTGCGCCGCCGACGGGCGCGCGTTATACTTTTCGCGCGCCCTCATTCCGCATGTGCGTGAAAAGGATGGTTCTGTCCCGGACAACGCGTTATACTTGCGACATATTGGTATTTACGGGTATCGTCGCGAATTCCTGGAACGATTGGTGCGGACGCCGCCTTCGAATCTGGAGCTGGCGGAGAAATTGGAGCAACTGCGCGCTCTGCATATCGGGGCGCGGATGAAGGTGATCATGAGTGCCGCCCCCGCGTTGGGCGTGGATGAACCGAAAGATATTCCCGTGGCTGAAGACGCCTTGCGCAAGGCGGGTTGCGTATGAGCAACGCCGGCGCTTTTTCAGGTGCGGGCGTGACAGGGACGATGGAATGAAGAAAGTGGTGAAAATCGGATCGGTTCCAATCGGCGGCAAGCATCCTTTGGTTCTGATTGCCGGCCCCTGCGTCATTGAGAGCCGGCAAAGCACGTTGGATCTGGCGCGCCGCCTGGCGGGGCTGGGCCGGCGTAAAGGGATTCCGGTCGTGTTCAAGGCCTCGTACGATAAGGCAAACCGGACGTCCGTACAGGCCTATCGCGGTCCCGGCCTGGCGCAGGGCCTGGAAATTCTGCGCGAAGTCAAGGAACGATACGGTTTACCGATATTGACCGATGTCCATGCCGTTTCCGAAGTCGAGCCCGCGGCGCGTGTGGCGGACGCGCTGCAATTGCCGGCGTTCCTGTGTCGACAGACCGATCTGGTGGTTGCTTTGGGCGAAAGCGACTGTGTGGTGAACATCAAGAAAGGCCAATTCCTGGCGCCATGGGATGTGCGGCATATTGTGGAAAAGTTGGAGCATACGGGCAATCGCCGTATCCTGTTGACCGAGCGCGGCAGTTCTTTTGGCTACAATAATCTGGTCGCCGATATGCGCAGTCTGCTCGTCATGCGTGAATGGGGATATCCCGTGATCTTTGATGCCACGCATAGTGTCCAGTTGCCGGGGGCCGGTGCGAGCGGGACCGGCGGCGACGGGCGGTGGGCGCCGCATTTGGCGCGGGCCGCGGTGGCCGTGGGCTGCGACGCCGTGTTTATCGAGACCCATGCGGCGCCGGAGAAGGCGTTGTCGGACAGGGATAATGCTGTTAAACTATCCCTGTTGCCCAAACTGGTGAGCGCATTGCAAGCCATTGATGATATTGTTGACGGGAGGGCGAAATGAAGACAAGCCGAACGGAGCAAGGAGCGAACGAGGCGCCCACGGCGTTTCGGGCCGTGCACCGGTGGGCTGGCCGTGCGCGGGCGGGTCGCCGCGGATATCCGCTGAAGATTGCGATGGCGGCCGTCATCGCGGCGGCTTGGTGCGTGCTGTATTCGGACGCTCCGGCGCAACAGGGCGGGGGGCAACAGACTATCAGCGGTTTCGAAGTACCGGAATTCGACCAGGATAACCGTTTGCGGTCCCGTTTGTTCGGCGACTTTGCCCGGATTTTGCCTTCCGGGCTGGTGGATATTACACGCATGCGGATTGATTTCTATGATGATGACCGCGAGGTGGAGATGCGAATCACCGCGGCTTCGTGTCTGTATGACCGGTCCTCGCGCAATGCGACGGGCGAATCCAGCGTGCGTATTGCCCGGGAAAACATGATTATCACGGGCCAGGGCTTCACCTGGCTGGCCAACGAAGGAAAATTCGAGATTCATGACGACGCCAAAGTGGTGTTGCAAGGAGCGCTACGCTCCGCGGAGCAGGGAGGTTTTCAATGAAAAAAGCGTGGTACGGAGTGGCTTTGATAGTGGGCTGTATGATCGGATGGACGGTCGTTCCGGCGACCGGGGCGTTGGATGAGGATTTCGCCATTGATGAAGCGGAGGCCACGGTCATCACTTCCTCCCGGTTAACCTTTGATCAGGAGCAGCGATTTGCCCTGTTCGAGGAAGACGTGCTTGTGGTGGATCCCTCGCTGCGTCTGACCGCCGACCGGTTGACGGTGGTTTTTGATGAGAACGATCAGGCGGAAACAATCGAGGCCGAGGGCGACGTGGTGATTGAGCAGGAAGGGACGACCGCCTGGTCGCAGAAGGCCACGTACGAAGTTCCTTCCGGCAAGATTTTTCTGGAGGGGGCGCCCCGTATCCGGCGCGGTCGGGACGTGCTTGAGGGCGACACGATCACCTTCTGGCGCGACGATAATAGAATGATTTGTGAACCGCAGGCGCGACTGGTATTATTCCCTGACGACGGCGAGCCCGGCAGTGGGGCGCGCGGCCTGATGTTTGGAGAATAGGGTGGCACAAGAAAACAACGAATTCCTTGTCGAGGCCGCGGATCTCGTCAAGATCTATAACCGCAAACGCGTGGTCAACGGTGTGCACCTGAATGTAAAGCCCGGCGAGATCGTCGGGTTGCTCGGGCCGAACGGGGCGGGTAAGACCACGAGCTTCTATATGATCGTCGGCTTGATCAAGCCGGACGAAGGCCGCGTAGCCTTTCGCAGCCGCAACGTGACCCGTACGCCGATGTACCAGCGCGCGCGCATGGGCATGGGCTATCTTTCCCAGGAGCCGTCGATCTTCCGGCGTATGACCGTGGAACAGAATGTCATGGCGATTCTTGAAACCCTGCCGTTGTCCTCGCGCGAGCGCCGCGAACGGCTGGCCTTTCTGCTGGAGGAACTCAAAATTGCTCATTTGGCCAAGCAACGCGCCTACACCTTGAGCGGTGGCGAGCGGCGTCGCCTGGAAATCACACGCGCCCTGGTTACCAGCCCGTCATTGATTTTGCTGGATGAACCGTTCAGCGGAGTTGATCCGTTGGCTGTCTATGATGTACAGCAAATCATCATTGAACTAAAGGAGCGGGGCTTGGGTATTCTAATTACGGATCACAATGTGCGGGAGACGCTTGCCGTGGTGGATCGCGCCTATTTGATTTGTGAAGGAAAAGTACTCAGGGAGGGTACCAGTTCGTTTCTCATCAACGATGAAGTGAGCCGGGAACTGTATCTCGGGCCTCGCTTCAGTATGTAACCAACCGGGAGGAGGAGCCATGCAAATCAGCATTACAGGCCGTCATATGGAACTCACGGACGCCCTGCGCGACCATGCGCAGAGCCGCTTGGAGAAGCTCAATTCCGAGTTTCCCCGCCTGCAAAGCGCGCATGTCGTGTTGGACGTGGAGAAACACCGTCAGATGGCTGAACTGATCGTGCATGCCCCGAACCATGTCGTGGTCGACGCGAAGGATGAAACCAGCGACATGTACGCCTCGATCGACAGCGCCGTAGACAAGGCCACGAAACAGTTGCGGCGCAGTCGCGACAAGCTGGTGGACCACAAATCGCAGGAATCGCTCGGCGAAATGGAAGCTGAACTCGAGGCACGTCAGAACCAAACCTGAGTTATATAAGCCTCCTTTTTATAGCGAATTACGAATATTCCCTTGACGCAGGGCCGCGCGACGCCTCGCGTGGGTGTCGGTCTTAACCGGGTTTCGGTCTTGCCCTGCGCTTCGTGGATGTGTTACGTATCGCGCGTGTTGTGGACATATCGCTATCGAAATCGTCAGAACACTCTCTTGTTTAAGACGTTACACACGAACCCTCCCGGTAATCGACGACGCGCGGGGTGTATTGTCGCGAGGAATGAATTAGGGGACGAATATTGAGCATTACGGTTGAACAGTTTCTGGAAGAGGGTCGCGAACCGTTCTCGTTGGATGTCGTGGCCGGCGAGCGGCATTTGAACCGCGTGATTAAAGAGCAGGCGCTGAATCGGCCTGGACTGGCTTTGGCGGGGTTCTTCCAGCATTTTGCCCATTTGCGCGTACAGGTGCTTGGCTTGGCGGAAAACGCCTACTTGAAGAGTCTTTCGGGCGAAGAGCGCCGGCAACGCTTGCGCATGCTGTATGGGAAGAAGGTTCCCTGCCTGGTCCTCACAAGAAACCGGCAACCGTTTCCCGAGCTGTTGGAATGCGCGGAGGAATTCAAGGTGCCGCTTCTGAGGACGCCGATGATCACGAACCGCTTCATCAACGGGGCCACGCTGGTGATGGAGAACCTGACGGCGCCCGTTATTCGGTATCAGGGAACGATGATTGAAATCATGGGCATGGGCGTCTTGATGGAAGGGCGTGCGGGCATCGGCAAGAGCGAGACGGCGCTGGCGCTGATCGAGCGCGGGCATAGTCTCGTGTCCGACGATCTGACGGTGCTCAGGAAGGACAGCACGGGCGCGATCATCGGCTATGCGGAGGACATGACGCGCTATCACATGGAAATACGCGGTTTGGGGATCATTCATATTCCAAGCTTGTTCGGTGTGGCTTCCATGCGGCGCGAAGTCCATTTGGATTTGATTGTGCGTCTTGAGCGCTTTGATCCGGAGGAGGATTACGATCGCACGGGGTTGAATTCCGAAACGCAGACCGTGTTGGACCGGGAGGTGCCGCTGTTGACCATTCCCGTCGCGGCGGGACGCGATATCGCGCATGTGGTCGAGGTGGCGGCGTTGAACCAGAAGCTCAAGCAACTGGGCCATGACGCGGCCAAGGAGTTGGACGAGAAATTGGTGCGCGCGCTGGAAAGGAAGCGCCGGTTATGACGAAGGACCGTTCATCCGCCGCTACGACCGCGCTCAGCCGTGACATAAAGCTGGCGAACAAACACGGCATGCACGCCCGTCCGGCGGCCATGTTCATCAAGGTGGCCGGTAAATTCGAGTCGGATATTCAGGTCGAAAAGGACGGAACAAAAGTCTCCGGCAAGAGTATCATGGGGCTTTTGACCTTGGAATTGTATGCGGGATCCACTATGAAGGTGCACGCGGACGGGCCCGACGCGGAAGAGGCGTTGGACGCGATAGAAGAGCTGATCCGTAATAAATTTGATGAAGAGTAGATCCCATTGCGAAAACGAATTGTCCGTCACGGCGCCCGCGCTGTTCCGGGCAAGATTGCGGGTTCGCCGGCCGACCGGACGGCGGCGGGGATCGGCATGGCCTGCTTCCGTTTCGGGTTTCTGCGCGCGGGATACACGCCATGGCTGATCAGCCCAGGGAAATCATTTTGGAAGGGATCGGCGTATCCCCGGGCGTTGTTATCGGCAAGGCCTTTCTGTTGACCACGGAAGAGGATCGTTTCGTTGAACGTGAAATCACCGGCGATGAGATTCCGCGCGAAGTGGCCCGGTTTGAAGAGGCGCTGATCGAGACGCGCCGCCAGATTCATGAGATCCAGCAGAAAGTCAGTGCGGCCATCGGCCAGGACAATGCGGGTATATTCGACGCGCACTTGTTGGTGGTGGATGATCGCGCCTTCGTGGAAGAAGTCATTCGGGGCTTGAGCGCGCATCATCGGAATGTCGAGGCGGTGTTGTATGAAGTGGCGGAACGGTACGCGGAAGCGTTGGGCCGCATTGAAGACGATTATCTGCGCGAACGCGCCGCCGACGTGCGCGATGTCACCCGCCGTATCCTGCGCAACCTTTCGGGAAAATCCCGTTCCGACATCATGGAAATGGAGGAACCGTGCATCGTGGTGGCCAACGACCTGGCGCCGTCCGAAACCGCGACCATGGATAAGGATAAGGTGATCGGTTTTGCCACCGATTTGGGCAGTCCGACCTCGCACACGGCCATCATGGCACGCGCCATCGGGATCCCGGCCATCGTCGGGTTGCACGATGTGAGCGTGCGGGTCTCCGTCGGCGACGAGGTATTGGTCGACGGAGGCAAGGGGCTCTTCATCATTCATCCTTCCCGGGAACGGCTGGATCGATACGGAAAACTGCTTGAGAATCGTAAGCATATCGAAACCGAACTGACCCGTCTGAAAGACGAGCCTGCCGAAACGCTGGACGGGTATCAGGTCTTGCTTTCGGCGAATATTGAGCGGCCCGAAGACGCCGCGTCCGTCCGGGCGCACGGCGCGCGAGGGGTCGGCCTGTTCCGCAGCGAATATCTGTTTCTGTCACGCGAGAGTTTGCCGAGCGAAGAGGAGCAATACGAGGTCTATGCCGATCTCGCGCGGCGACTTTTCCCCGATCCCGCGATCATCCGCACGATCGATCTCGGCGGCGACAAGTTCCTTTCGCATATGCGCACGGCGCCGGAGCTTAATCCGTTCATGGGCTGGCGTGCGATCCGTTTTTGCCTGGCGCAACCGGACATTTTCAAAACGCAGTTGCGCGCTATTCTGCGCGCGAGTGCATCGGAAAACGTGAAGATCATGTATCCCATGGTCAGCAGTGTCGATGAAGTCCTCCAGGCCAACGCGTTGTTGGAAGAGGCCAAGGCCGAATTGCGCGAAGCCGGCAAGAAATTCAACGACGACCTGGACGTGGGGGTGATGATCGAGGTGCCGTCCGCGGCCTTGGTCGCCGATCTGATCGCCCCGCACGTACGTTTTTTCAGTATCGGTACGAATGATCTTGTGCAGTACACGTTGGCCGTGGATCGCGTCAACGAACGCATCGCGTATCTATACAAACCGACCCACCCCGCGATTCTGAAATTATTGAAGAACACCATCGATATCAGCCATCAACACAGTATCTGGTCGGGGATCTGCGGTGAAATGGCCGGGAACCCGTTGCTTGTCCCCTTGCTGGTCGGCTTGGGCGCGGACGAATTGAGCGTCAGCCCGTCGCTGGCGCCGATGGTCAAGGATGTGATACGAAAACTCCGTTACACGCAGGCTGAAGAGTTGGCCGCAAAAGCGCTGGCGTCCGTCTCGCCCAAGGAAGTACTTGATCTTTGTCGCGAATTGACGCAAGAAGTGGCGCCGGAAATCATTCAATTAATGGAATAAGAGAGGCTGAGGCCTCTTAAAAGAAGAGAGAAAGAGGAGAAGTATGTCGAAAAACAGTTACCTGTTCACTTCCGAATCCGTAACCGAAGGACATCCGGACAAAGTGTGTGATGGCGTATCGGACGCCGTTCTTGATGCCGTGTTGGAAATCGATCCCGGCAGCCGTGTGGCGTGTGAGACGCTGGTAAAGACGGGGATGACCGTCGTGGCGGGCGAAATCACCACCCGCGCCACCGTCAATTATGCGGATATCGTACGGGACAAGATCAAACGGATCGGATACACGGATTCTTCGATCGGATTCGACGGAAACACGTGCGCCGTTCTCGTCGCGCTGGACCGGCAGTCGCCGGACATCGGGCAGGGCGTGGACGCGAAGAAGGCCAAGGGCAAGGCCACGGCGGAACAGGGCGCTGGCGATCAGGGGATGATGTTCGGTTACGCCTGCGACGAAACGCGTGAATTGATGCCGATGCCGATCATGTTATCGCATCGCCTCACCCGCGCGCTGGCGAAGACGCGTCGTTCCAGCAAGTTGCCGTTCCTTCTGCCGGACGGGAAATCGCAGGTTTCCGTAGTGTACGAGGACGGGAAACCCGTGCGCGTGGATACGGTGGTGATCTCCAGCCAACACACGGCGGACGTGACCAACAAGAAGTTGCGCGACGGTATTATCGAAGAAGTGATCAAGCCGAATATCCCGGCGAAGATGATCGATAAGAAGACGCGCTATCTCATTAACCCGACCGGCCGCTTCGTGGTGGGCGGTCCTCAAGGCGATTGCGGCCTGACCGGGCGCAAGATCATCGTGGACACCTACGGGGGCATGGGCCGGCACGGCGGCGGCGCGTTTTCGGGCAAGGACCCGTCTAAGGTCGACCGCAGCGCCACCTATATGGCCCGTTATGTCGCCAAGAACGTCATTGCCGCGAAGCTGGCGCATCGGTGCGAGGTGCAGTTGGCTTATGCGATCGGGTTTCCCGAGCCGGTGTCGGTGCTGGTTGACACGTTCGGCACGGGCAAATACGAGCATCGCAAGATCGAAGCCGCTATTCGCAAGGTGTTCGGATTAAAGCCCGCCGAGATCGTCAAACAGTTGGACCTGATGCGGCCCATTTACGAGCCGACCTCGGCGTACGGCCATTTCGGGCGCACAACGCAGCTCGATAAATTTACGTGGGAACGCACGGACAAGGTTGACGCGCTTAAAGCGGCGATCTGATACGTGTTGCCATAGCTTGATTTCGCGCAAATCCGGAAGCGCCCTGCTGAAGCGGGGCGCTTCCGGCATTTCTCGCCGCCCATGAGCAAGCGTGTGGGTTCACCAGCTCACGCGGACGCCTCCAGCCACAAAGTTCGATCCCGTGCCGCGACTGATCGTATCGAAGGCCCCGGAACGGTGGTGCACGCGGACAAACCCTTCCCATCGCCCTTGGAGCGGGGCCGCGGTGATCTCGAAGGGCATGAATGCGAGGCGTCGCGCCGTGCGTTTGCCGCGGTCACGCTCGATCTTTGGTGTGGAGGAGGCGATGGAAGGGCCGATCCCGAGCGCGATGGAAGTGCGCCATTGCTGATCCCACGGGAATCGAATCCAGCGTAGGAGGATCGCGGCATTTATTTCTCCGTGATGTTGACGGCCTGCGTGTTTGGCGAATTGTATTTCGGCGTCCCAAACGGCGACGTCGGCCCATCGCGCCCATGTGCGCGAAAGCGCGACGGCCGTTACGTACGAATCCCGGAACCGCGTTTCGCCCTGAATGATTTCGATGAAGCGCGTATCCGTATGGCGCCCCACATACACCGCCGCCGCCCAACCGGAGCTTTCGCGGGCGTACGGCGCATGGTCTGCGGCGAGGGCCGGGGCTGCGGCAGGCCAAAGCAGCGCCATCAATCCCATGGCGGGCCACATCATCTTGAAGAATGTCCCGGTACTCATCGTCGTCATTATCCAGCGTAAACGATCGAGGTGCAATATGCTTGCTGAAAATGGCCGAAGTTGATAAACTCCGCTGTGTAACATGGTGTGCGTAAGATTGGTCCGTACATGAATGTGTGGATACAAAACTTGGATTACATCTATTTCCTCTACGGACTGTCGTTTGTTTTTCTGGCTGTTGTTTGTCTGGCGCACGGGCGTCGAGCGCCGCGAGGGTTTGCCTCCGGTTGGCTGACGGCTTTTGCCCTTTTGCACGGGGTCAATGAATGGCTGGACATGATTGCGCTGTCAATACAACCCGCGCCGCCGTTTGATCTGGTGCGTCTACTCTTTTTGACTTCATCCTTCTTGGCTCTGTTCGAATTCGGCCGGCGCCATGTGGTTGTCCAACGGAATACGCGGCCGGGTCTCTGGATCTACGGGCCGTTCCTGCTCCTGTTTGGGTGGGGAATCTGGCGTCATGGCACGCTGGACAGCGGGTTCATTTGGGCTCGTTTCTTGCTTGGCTTGCCGGGAGGGCTTTTGGCCGCATGGGGGTTCGCGACTGTGGCTGCCGGTGCGGAGGGGCGATCCCGGGCCGCATGGCGGCTGGCTACCGGCGCCATGTTCGTCTATGCCCTGTTGGCGGGATTGATTGTGGCGCCGTACGAGGGGCTCCCTTTGTTCTGGCCCGATCGGGACGCTTGGTTGCGCGGGGTGGGCGTGCCCGTACCCGTGTTCCGCATGCTGGCGGCCTGCCTGATTGCCGTAGGTGTCTGGCGGGCATACGAGCTGAATTGGGAAGAACAGATGGGCCGATATATCTCTGCGCTCAACAGATATAGCGTGCGCGGGGTTGCGGCGATAATGATCCTCTTGATTGTAACGGGCCTGTTGGTCGTGAACGGGCTGGGGCATCGTCGGGCGGATCTATTGAAGCAGGACCAATTGCGCCTGAACGCTGCCCTCGCCGAGGCGCTATCGCCCATGGAACAGGAGCGGCATATCGCGCAAGCGCGCTTGCTCGGGATCGGTGGGGTCCTGTTTGCGTCCATGCTTCTGCTTGGGCTCTATGTCATCATCCGGCAAAAAAGCGAGCAGCGATGGGCGGCCCTGTTGCAGTTGGCGTTGAGAAGCGGGGACCTCGTAATCTGGGATTGGCACGTGCCCAGCGGGCAAATCATCTACGATGAAGGCTATCAGAAGCTATTGGGTTACGAGCAGGACGAGGGGAAACCGCATATCGACGGCTGGAAGATGTTGCTGCATCCGAAGGATCGGGGGCGCGTCTTGTGCGCGCTTGATGCGGTTGTTCAAGGCGCCAGTGACGAATTCAAGACCGAATACCGTATCCGGCACAAGTCCGGCCGATGGGTTGTGCTCCTGGTGCGAGGAAGCGTGATCCAATACACCGGCACGGGCGCACCGGTGCGTTGTATCGGCACCTCCATGGATATTACCGCTCGACGCCGGGCGGAAGAGCGTGAGAGAGAATCGGAAACGACCTATCGCGATCTGATCGACAGCGTCAGCGAGGCCGTCTATGTACAGGACGGCGAGGGCCGCTTTCTTGATGTCAACGCCGCCGCGGAGCGCATGTACGGATATGAACGTGAAACGTTCATTGGACGTACTCCCGAATTTCTATCCGCTCCCGGCCGGAACGATCTGGCGAAAGTGGCGGAGAAGGTCGCGACCGCGCTGGGCGGCGAGCCGCAATCGTTCGAGTTCTGGGGACGACGTCGCGATGGCACCGTTTTCCCGAAGGATGTGAGCTTGGCCCCGGCCACTTATTTCGGGCGCCCGGTGGTTATTGCTGTAGGACGCGACACAACGGAGCGGAAACGCTGGGAACATATGCGCGAGGCCCTGTATCGTCTCGGGGCGATTGCGGAATCGGCCACCTCGTTAACCGCTTTCTGTGAAGATATGCAGCCCGTGATCGACGAATTGCTTCCAACACGCAATCTGTTGCTCGCCCTGCAAGATGAGCGTACGGGCTTGATTCACTTCCCTTATTTCCGCGACGACCAGGATCCGCCTCCGCCTCCGCGCCCATCGGCGAAAGGGCTGACGGATTACTTACTTGAGCGGGGCCAAGCGCTCCGCTGGTCCGCGCCGGGAGCGCAAGAGACGGTGCGCGAGGCGGGATATGCGCCCCTTGGGGCGATGGCGAGCGATTGGATCGGTATCCCCTTGAAAAAGGAAGGGCGCCCGTTTGGCGCCTTGATCATTCAGGATTACACCGGGTCGGTTCATTACAATGATTCTGACATGGACTTCATGCTTCGAGTCGGGGAGAAAGTCGCGTCCGTTGCGCTCCAATTTTCGGCCGAACAGGCTTTACGCGAAAGCGAGGAAAAGTATCGCAAGCTCTTCACGAGTATGACCAGCGGCTTTGCGCTCTGCGAAGTGGTCCACGACGATAAAGAGGGGCCGAAGGACTATCGCTTTATTGAAGTCAATGCCGCATTCGAGCAACAGACGGGCATGAAAGGAGAAAAGGTCGTGGGACGCACCATGCGGGAAGTTTTTCCGGATGTCCCGGCCCGCTGGATAGAACTCGGTTTGCAGGTGGCGTTGACGGGTGAGGCGCTACGCCGCGAATTCGAATTCCCACCTCTTCAGAAGAGTTTTGAACTTGTGGCTTATTCACCGAAGCAAGGCCAATTCGCGGCGCTTTTTTCGGATATCACCGATCGAAAACGTATCGAAAATGAGCGGCTCGAAATGGAGCGAAAACTGCAGCACGCGCAGAAATTGGAGAGCTTGGGCATCATGGCCGGGGGTATCGCGCATGATTTCAATAACCTCTTGATGGTCATTCTTGGAAATCTTGAACTGGCCGGTGCGGAAGCGCCCGCCGGCACGCGCGTTCGGTCGGGCATCGACGAGGCCGCGAATGCGGCGCAGCGTGCGGCGGAATTGACGCGGCAGATGCTGGATTATACAGGGAAAGGAATCTTCAAGGCGGACGAGATCGACGTTAATGAGTTGATTAAGTCCAACGCCCAATTGCTCAAGGCGGTCGTTTCGGACAATGTCACGCTTGACTTGCATTTGCAGGACAAGCTGCCGCTGATTCGGGCGGATGCGGGCCAGGTTCAACAAATCATCATGAACCTCATCACCAACGCCGCCGAAGCTCTGGAGTCGCGAACCGGAGACGTTACGTTGTCCACGGGCGTACGGAATTGCGATGCGACGTATCTTGCGCGAAGTTATGTGGAGCGTCGGGCTGAACCGGGGCGATTTGTCTGGGTGGAAGTGGCCGACAACGGGTGTGGGATGGAAGCAGATACGTTGACGCGGCTGTTTGACCCGTTTTTCTCGACCAAATTCACGGGACGCGGTTTGGGTTTATCCGCTGTGTTGGGTATTGTCGGCGGGCACGGTGGGGCGATTCTTGTCGACACCGTTCCGGGGGAGGGAAGTACGTTTCGCGTACTCTTCCCGGCGGTAGAATCCCCGTCGTGAACCCGGACGCATGGCCCGCGCGGCCCGCCGGGAATGGGACGACTACGATCGCGATCGATAATTGGGCGCGTCCTTCGTTATTGTGATGTCGTGAGCGTGTCCTTCCGTCATGCCCGCCGGACTGATTCGCATGAAACGGCTTTTGGTCTGCAATTCGGGTAGCGAACGACAACCACAGTATCCCATCGCGGCGCGCAAGCCGCCTGCATAGAGGTTCAGCACCTGTTCCACGGTGCCGGCAAAGGGCACCATCCCTTCAATGCCTTGCGGCACGAGCTCCTCGTCCGCCGCGCCACCCTGGTCATAGCGTTCCCGGCTGCCGGAACGGCTTTTCATCGCGTCCAAGCTGCCCATGCCGCGATAGACCACATATTGGCGTCCCTGATAAATCATCTTTTCGCCCGGACTCTCCTCGGTGCCGGCGAGCGCGGAGCCCATCATGACGGCATCGGCGCCGGCGGCCAGCGCTTTGGCTGCGTCTCCGGAACTGCGAATGCCCCCATCGGCAATGACGGGGATGGCCCCGTCCAGGGCATCGGCACACGCGTGTATGGCGGAAAGCTGTGGGATCCCGACCCCGGCCACCACGCGGGTGGTGCAGATCGAGCCCGGGCCGATGCCCACTTTGACCGCATCGGCGCCGGCATCGCGCAGCGCCAAGGCGGCTTCGCCGGTGGCTATATTGCCCGCCACGACGTCGATTTCCGGATGGGAGTCCTTGATCCATCGGGTCATTTCGATGACGCCCCGACTGTGTCCGTGCGCGGTGTCGAGAACGAGCACGTCCACCTCCTGTCGGATCAAGGACTCGACCCGCTCGTAATCGCCCGGCCCAACGGCCGCGGCCACCCGCAATCGATACTTCGCATCTCGATTGATGAGCGGTTGCTCGTTTTCGATCAGCGACCGCACGTCCGTGTAGCTGTACAGTCCGACCAAGCGCCCGTTTTCCAGAAGCGGCAGCTTGCCGATCCGATCAGCTTGCATGATCCGGTACGCCTCTTTCAGCGTTGTGCCGGGCGGAGCAGAGATGACGTTTGCGGTCATGACGTCACGAATCGGCGCGTCCGGGTTTGCGGCGAATTTGATATCGCGCGATGTGAGAATGCCGACCAGCTGTTCGCGTTCATCCACGATGGGAAACCCGTTAAAACTCAAGCCACGGCTGCGGCGGACGGCGCGGACATCGCCCAGGGTCTGGTCGGCCCGAAAGGTCACCGGATCCATAATCAGTCCGTTCAGGTGCACCTTCACGGCATGTACGATGTCGGCCTGTTCTTGCGGCGCCAGATTTTTGTGGATCACGCCGATGCCTCCCTGCATGGCCATGGCCACGGCCATTCCCGTTTCGGTCACGGTATCCATGGCGGCGCTGATAAACGGGATGTTCAGTCGGATGCGGGCGGTGAAAGGCGAGGAGAGATCGGCTTCTTCCGGAAGGTGATCGGCGTACTGAGTGATCAGAGTGACGTCGTCAAAAGTCAGCGCCTCATGAGGAAAGGAGGCGAGGAACTGATCCAGATACGGGTTACGACTCATGGGGGTTCGTCCTTTTGGACACAGAACTTTGTCGCGTTGACGGAGATCCGTCAATCAAGGAATGCGAAAGTGCATTGTGCTTGCATTCCCATATGTTCAAGGGTATCCGTGTCAATCATTCTAGTCGCTTGTCCGGTTTGGTAATCGTATGGGAGTGCACATATGGTCCGGAGGCGGAGTGAACATGACACGGAAGGAACAGTGCATGACGTTGAATCGAGTGGCGGTATTGATGGCGGTTTTGGTCGCGGGCGGCTTGTTGGGCATGGGGTGCGATTCCAGCAGTAGTAGCAGCAGCGGAATCGGTTCCCAGGGTGAAGGAGGAGGCTTTGTCTGGAAGCCGCGATCCGAATCGGACGGGCGTTTGGTCGTGTTGCTCCCGCCTCAATATCGGGGACAAGTGGAGGGTGCGTTTATCTCCGACGAAAATGGCGGCCCGATTGAGCGAGGCCGTTTTGCAGGCGACACGCACAATGGGTTCCGTCCCCATTACCGTTTCACGCAACACGGTTCCGCGTATGGGAACGACATCTATTTGGTTGCCGACCTGAAAGAAGGTGGCAGCGTGCACTGGCCTATTGCCGCCGGGGCCGCACGACATGACTATTAATTTAAGGGACATCTAATGATGAAGAATGAACCTGCTGAAACAAGGAACCTTCCCCGCGCGAGATGGTTGTGGGGGCGTTATGCCGTCGTCTTCCTGATGCTGGTTGGCGCGGCTATGATGGGCTGCCAGATCGACAACACGGAATCGGTGTCGGAATCGCAACAGACGACGCAATCCGCAAATGCCGGCGCCGATCACTCTGTCGAGGCCGCCGATTCGGAGTCCCCGGTCGATGCCTCGGATTCGGAGTCTGCCGCTGATGATGACGCCCAGACCGCGCCTCCCCAGCGGGGCACGTCGGAAGTGGGCATGACGGGCGAAGGTGGGGGATTTCTCTGGAAGCCGATTTCGGAATCCGACGGGCGCCTGGTGGTGCTGCTGCCCAGCGTATACAACGATTTGTCGATCAATGTAATGATCGTCGAATCCGGCGGGCGGGTGATTGAGCAGGGGCGTTTTGCCGGCATCCATAATAACAACCGGCGGCATTATCGTTTCAGTCGCCGGGGCGCGGAATACGGTGGTGACGTCTTTGTCGTGGCGGATTTGAACACGGGGGAGACGGTGAATTGGTATATACCCAACGGCGCATCGCGAACGGAGTATTGATTCCCGGCGCGGTTCAACGCATGATCTCATCCTGTTAAAAGACGGCGCGTCCCGTTTCGCGGCGGGCGTGTTGAGGATGAGTCATGGAGCGAAAAGCCGTATTATTCATATCGCCGCAGCCCTTCTTCCAATGGCGCGGTTCGCCCATACGGGTGAAATTCAACCTGCTCGCCCTGTCGGCGGCGGGTTACGAGGTGCATCTGCTTACGCTGCCTGTCGGCGAGGATATCCCGCTGGGCAAGGTGCGCGTTCATCGCGTGGCGAATCCATTTGGTGTCAGGCAGGTGCCGATCGGGCCCAATGCCTGGAAGTTGTTCTTTGATGTATTACTCTTCTTGCGCGGTTATCGTTTATGCAGAGCGCATCGGTTTACCGTCATTCACGGTATTGAAGAGGCCGGTCTGATCGCCGCAGTACTCGGAAAATGGTTCAAGGCCGGCGCCATCTTCGAGAAACACTCGGATCCATTCTCCTATAAGGGGGGGTGGTTGAAGAATCTGTTGCTACGCATTTATGCGCGTGTCGAAAAGGTCGCCGCCCGTCGGGCCGACGCCGTAATCGGTACCGGCCCCGGCTTGGTTGAACAGGTGACGGCGATGAATACGGGTACGCCGGCGTTCAATATCCCGGACATTCCTTCCTCGCTGGAAGACGCATCGGACGAGAACCGCGAAACGATTCGCGGGAAGTGGGGAACGGGGCCGGAAGACGTGCTGATCCTTTACGTGGGCTCGTTCGCCGTATATCAGGGGGTCGACCTACTCTTTGCGATCATTCCGGAAGTCCTTCGTCATTCGGCCCGGGCACGGTTCGCGATTATCGGCGGCAGCGCTAAGGAGATCGCCGCGCGGCGGAGGATGCTCGAGGCGCAGGGCGCGGCTGATCGCGTGGTCTTTGCGGGAACGATTGATCCGGATCGACTGCCCGACTATCTTGCGGCATCGGATATATTGCTTTCGACCCGGATATCCGGGATCAATACACCGCTCAAGGTGTTGGACTATCTGAAAGCCGGCCGTGCCATTGCCGCCACGGATGTGCCGGCCAATCGCCTTCTGCTGAATGAGGAGACCGCCGTGTTCGCCCCGCCTGAGTCGACGGCCTTTGCGCAGCGGGTGACGGCCTTGGCCAAGGACGGCGAACAGCGCCAGCGGCTCGGGCGCGCGGCGCGAAAGGAATACGAGGCCCATTACACGTTGGAACATCATAAGGCCCGGCTGATGGCGTGCTATGAACAGGTTTGCGGGGCGCGGAATGGCGCCGCGCATAGGAGGACGAATTCATGATGGAAGCGTTGTGCAAGATCCCCGCAGGGACGCCGGTCCTTGTGACCGGGGCTACGGGTTTTACGGGAACGGTGCTGACGCGGAAACTGGTGGCGGCGGGGCTGAAGGTCGGCGCTGTGGCGCGCACCTCTTCGAGCCTGGAGTCCTTGAAAGATCTGCCGGTCGAATGGTTTCGCGGAGACGTGTTTGACGAGTCGGTGCTGAAGGAAGCCATGCAGGGCAGGGAATACGTATTTCATGTGGCCGCTGCGTTCCGGGAGGCGAAAGGGGGATACGAGGATTATTGGAATGTGCATGTGCGAAGCACCCAACTCATTGCGGAAGAAGCGATAAAGAACCCCTTGTTCAAGCGGTTGATTCACATATCCACGTTCGGGGTTCATGGGCATGTGGAGAATCCGCCGGGCACCGAGGAGTCGCCCTACGCGCCGGGAGACGATTATCAGCGGACCAAACTGGAAGCGGAGCGATGGTTGCGCGAGTTCGCCGGGACCCATGACTTGGACTATACGATCATCCGTCCGGCAGCTATTTACGGGCCGGGCGATCGTCGTCTGCTGAAGCTATTCAAAATGGCTACGCGCCCGTTTTTCCCGTTACTGGGCAAAGGCAAATGCATGTATCATCTGGTGCACGTGGATGATCTCACCAACTGTTTCATTATCGCGGCCACGGAACCGGCGGCACGCGGCGAAGCGATCATTTGCGGCGGCGACGAGCCGATACCGATTGCGGACATCGCCCGGATTGTGGCCGACCATTTCGGGGTAAAGACGCGGGTTGTCCGATTGCCGATCGGACCGTTTTTTCTGCTGGCGGATTTATGCGAGGCCGTGTGCAGGCCGTTGAAGGTGGAGCCGCCGATTTACCGGCGTCGCGTGGCATTCTATTCCAAGGACCGGGATTTTGATGTGAGCAAAATGCGCAGGCTGTTGGGCTATCAGCCGCAGTTCTCCAATCGGGAAGGGTTGATACAGACGGCCGATTGGTATGTCGAGCAAGGATGGATGAAGCGGCGGAAGGCCGGTTGAAGGGGTGCTGCCATGAGAACGATTACCGTCTTGGGAAATAATTCCGGCCGCAACGCCGGGGACAACGCCATTCTCGGAAATCTGCTGGACGACTTCGCGCTGAAACGGTCTGATCTGGTGTTCAAGGTGCCGACCTTGAGTCCCTCGTTCATTCGGCGGCATTTCGGACATCATCCGGTGCAACCCGTCGGGATGTTGCCTTGGAATCTGGCCCTGAAGAATTTCGGGCTTCCGTTGTATCGCGCGATGACGCGCACCGAATTGGTATTGCTCGTCGACAACATTCTGTTCGACCGGAAGTTTCTGAATCCGTTTGTCAACAATCTGAACGTGATTTCCCGGATTGCACCGATCTGCCGGAAGCGCGGCATTCCGCTCGTATTGTACAACTGCAGTATCGGTCCGGTGGAACGGGAGCGCGGCATACGCGCCCTGCGCCGCGTGTTGGACGCCACGCCTCTGGTAATTACGCGCGATGTCGCCACGGGTGCGCTCTTGGAGCGCCTCTATCCCGGACAATGTCCGGAGATTGTGATGCATGCCGACTGTGCGCTCAATACCGCCCCACCGTCGGCAGCCCGATTGGATGAGATTATCCGAAAGGAAGAATTGTTCACCAATCCCAAGGGGACCATCGGACTCAATGTGAACGCCTATATCGATGACTTCAACGAAACCGGCACGATGGACCGGGATGGGTTCTGCCGAATGATTGCGGCTACGGCGGATGCGTTGATCGAGCGATTGGGCGTGGACATCCTTTTTACCGTCAGCCAGATCATGGACATGAAGATCACGCGGCAATGTGTGGGGTACAGCCGATATCCCGGACGTCTCCGCGTGGTGGGAAACGAGCGGTATACGTATCAGGAATTAACCGGCTTGCTGAGCAAGCTGGACGTGCATGCGGGGCTGCGCACGCACACGTTGATCTTCTGTGCGGCGGTACACACGCCGATGGTCAACATTAACGCCTACCCTAAGAGTTCGGGGTTCATGGAGACGATCGGCATGGCGGATTGGACGATCGAATTCGCGGACCTGTCGCGCGATCGCCTGGTCGATACCGTGGCGCGTGCTTGGGAACAGCGCGACGCGTTACGCGAGCACATGCGCCCCTTGGTGGAATACGAGAAACAAAAGGCGCGCGCCAGCGTGGATTTGGTCGCCCGGATTCTTGCTTCCTCGCCCTGACCCAGCGCGCTGTCCACACTTCGATAAGTGTGGGGCTACAAGCTCGGAGCAGTGGGGGGGATCCGTTCCTATAGCTTCGCGGCGCACGGTGTCTCGGTACCGTGATCCGGCGCCGTGTCCACACTTCGATAAGTGTGGGGCTATGGGCCCGGGGGGGTGGTCGGGCTTTCGGTGCCGAAGCTTTGTGCAAGGAGACTTAACGAGCGCGGCGCTTGGCGTATTTCCGCTTCTTCAAGTAAAGCCGAAGTTTGATCAGCGGTATCGCGTAGCGCGAGGTCAGAAATCCCATGACCGCCATGCGGAACGGTTTCCATTTACCCGCGCGTAAGAGCATTGAAGAGCAGCGCTCAGTGATCCGTTCCTTCAAGGTGACGTCGTCCGGCGCCGTCCGGTCATATTCCGGGACACGCCGACCGGCCTGCTTCCAGCGCGCGACCCGCAACGGCGCCAACGAACCTTTTCGGCGCGTCTGCATCTTGTGCGTGCGGTAACTGGGATCTTCGGTGACATCCTTGACCACCAGCGCGCCGGCTTCGGCGGCTTCGCGCACGAGTGCGGCGCCGCGCTCGGTACGGATAAGGATGCGGGAATGTTCCTTGAATTTATATTCGCCTTGTTCGTCGCGTGTCCACGCGTCGCTGACGGACAGGTCGGCAAACTCGTTTGAGCCGTCCAAACACGTTTGACAGCGTTCGGGCATATACAGCGACGTGAAATAATTGTAGGCGCCGTCCTTATAGTTGGAATAGTGCAGCGGCCGGGCTTGTCCGTCCTTCAATATGGCGCGCATTTGTCCCGGCCAGTCGCCTCCCCGGAACTGGAAATCGGTGATCTGGTCGCGTTGGATGCCGCGCATGGTCAGCATTTCCGTGGGTAAACAGGGCTCGAGCGAGCCGCCGCAGAATAAGCCCACCACATGCGTGATTTGTGCCGCGAGTTCGGGATCGTGCCGTTGCAGATTGCGAAAGCCGTGGGTCTGGCAGGGCAGGATCGCGGCGGCATAACGACCCGGCTTCTTCCGTAAATCCGCCCAGAGCGTGTTCATGGGGATGATATGATAACGGGAACCCTGGCTCTCGCACAGTTCCTCATACGTGGTGGCGATGAACGGTTCGCCTTCCCACGGGCGGTCCTTCTTCATCCTTGATACGAGACAGCCGTCCACGGCGCCGCTTTGCAGCAGGTGCGCCAGCAAACCGGTAACGACGCCCCCGCCGGCTCCGCCCCGGCGGAGACGCTCGTCGGTGGAAAACCCGACATACGTCTTTTCAACCCAGCCGTCGAACCCGCGATCAACAAACCGTTCGTCGAATACCTGTTCGGCCAGGTCGCCATAGGAAACAGTTTTTCCGGGACAAACAGCGCCGCATAGACCGCAAGCTATGCAGCGGTCGGGGATCAAGCTGGGATAGAAATCCTCCGTTAACGTGATGGCATCGGTCGGGCAAACGCCGCTGCAACTTCCGCAACGGGTACAAAGTTCCTTGGCCGAAAAGGCAATGCTCAAGAATGGCGCATCGGTCGTGACCGGTTGAGGATCATCGGACTCAGATGCTGCATTGGGTGGGCGGGTATCCATGCAATGACGTCTCTCAGGTTGTTGCCGTGGCGCCGCGCTCTTTCCGACGTCGCGCGGGCTGTCCCCAGGCCAGGGAGCGGGCCGGAAGGGATTTGTTGACCAGCGAATGGGCGCCGATGACGGTTCCGGTTCCAATGCGTACGCCGTCGAGCACCATGGTGTATGCGCCGAGCCATACATCGTCCTCAATTACGATCCCGTCTTTCTGCGCGAGACCCTGTTCCAGGATCGGGACATCCGTACGGGAACAAATATGATTCCCTCCCGCGCATACATACGTATATGCGGCAATCAGCACTTGGCGTCCCACCTCCAGACGGCTGTCCGTGGCCAAGAGGCAATTCGCGCCGATATCGGCTTTTTCGCCGATTTTGATCATCCCGTTTCGGGCGCGAACAATGGTGTTTCGGGAGATGAGCGCGCCGTCGCCGATTTCAATGGCCCCGTCTGCGTCGCGCGCGTCGAGGACCACGTTGTCGTCAATCGCCACGCCTCGCCCGAGGCGGATACGGTCCGCGCCCCGGATGACGACATTGCGCCCGATGATGGCACCCGCGCCCATGCTCGCGAAGAGGCGTCCATACGTCTTGCGGCGCAACCAATATCCTGCTGCGCCTGGCCAGTTCCCAAAACAACCGGTCAGGAATTCATAGCGCAGCAAGGCCCACCGCGAAGGGCGGCCCACGGCGAGATGGGCGTATTGTTTCCAAGCGGGTTCGCCGGGCTTGTTCAGTACGCGCTGTATCTGTCCGTCTTGTGGTAAAAGCTTGTTACTCATGAATCTCTTTTCCCCCTGCCCCCGGGCCCGGCGGGGAAGCGGCGGGTATGCGCAAGTGCATCACCAACCCAATCACCCCCATCGCCATTACCTTCAGACGGAGGAACAGGCTCATGGCAAGCGTAAGTTCCCGGGGAATACCCGCCAAGCCAAAATAGAACACGTACGCGCCTTCGGCAATGCCGAGATTGCCCATGGTGATCGGAATCATGCCGACCAGCAGTGCGATGGGCAGGGCAGCGGCAACGGCGCCCGTGTCGGGCCATAGACCGAAAGCGCGATAGGCCAGCAGAACATTGCCCACCGCCATGACATAAAAGAGCACGGTAAGTCCAAGTATACCCCACGCGGAAGCGGGCCGCCGCTGAAGGACCGCCAACAAGTGTCCGCCTTTATCCGCCAAGCCGCGGGCTTTGGCGGCGACCGTATCCCAAATTCGCGCTGCGCGGCCGGGCCGGTCGGCGCGAAGCAGGCGTTGCAATCGGTTCAGGCCGGTCATCATCCAAGTGGAGCGCATGCTCATGCGGCCGAAGACCATCAATAGGCATGCTCCGAACAAAAAGGTCAGGGCGGACAACATAACGATCCAGACCGCGGGATGTCGCCATAGACCGGCTCTGGTGAAGGGCATGAAGACCGCGAGCGATAAAAGCACCAGGACGCCTGTAAAACGTTCGGCGAAAACACTGATCAGGGCCAGGCTCCCCGATTGATGATGGCGCGCGACCAGCCAGGCACGGGCGACATCGCCGCCGACGTTGGACGGCAGAAAATTGGAGTAGAAATAGCCGACGAAATACCAACGATAGAGCTTGAGAAAGGGGACCGGACAATCCTGACAACGAAGAATGAACCACCATTTCCAGCAACTGACGGCGATGAGGGCGAAGGAAAACAAGAGCCCGAGCAACACATATAACCCGTCCACATCATGCAGGATCCCGATCAATTCCCGTCCGTCGAGGTGCTTGACCAGGACCGCGATGAAGAGCAGGGTGGCGACGATTTTGAGAGCGAGGACCGCGGTTTTCTTCATGGGGCGGCAACCTCGTCATCGACAACCGGTTCGTTTCGGCGCAATACGGCGTGATGGACATCCACCGTTGCCGATCGCGCGTATTCGAATATCCAGTTTACCACGTGGTTGTCGGGTTGCGTCCAAGTCATTTGCGTCGGCGTGCCCGCATAGACGGGGAAACGCGTGCGTGTGCCGGTCGCATGATCATGAAGGATCAATGTGCCGAGCGCCGTGCCGGCCGGCGCGTCGGTGTCGATGGACCAATCGACGGCGTAATCTCCAGCGGCTAACGGAAGTTTGGGCCCATACAACACGCCGGTGTCCGGATCGTGGTTCGGCCGAAACCGGACGGATTGGGTGGTTGCCATACGATGTCCGGCATGGAAGAAGTCGGCGGCAAGAATCTTTTGGTCTTCGCCCGGCTCAGGTGCAATGGGCCAGTCTCCCGCCAGTAACAAGCCCACATCGGCTTCGAGCGTTCCGTCTACGTGTTCCAGGTAGAAGCGTATGGGCTCGAATCCGGTCAGGGCCGGCAATGGAACCGCGTGCCATTGCCAGTACTTCGTTTGTACGGGCAGCCCCTCCTTCCAAACCACCTGCTCCGCGCCCTGTTGCATGCCGATCCTGATGGTTGCGTCGCCGCGCATTCGCAATAACCAGTGCAAGTCGTCCGCGGGCGCTACCCGCCAAGGGCCGGCGCTGAAGTCCGGCGCGTGGTCGTTGAACACGCGATAGGCGCCGCCGTGCGCAGTCTCGCGTTCCACCCGTATGTCGGGTTCATCATCAAGGCGACTGAAATTCCAAACGCGGGTTGGGAAGCGTACAGGGACGTCGCGGATCGTCCGTTGTTCGTCGGTCGGCTCCGCTAGAATACGAAAGGCGGTCACCGGTCCATCCTTTTCCAGCAGTGCCAGTCGCGGATGCGCCATCAGTCGGTCGCGCGTCAAGCCTACGGGGAAAGGGCTGACGCGTTCGGGAAACCGGTTTTCATGCAGCAGCACATAATGAATTCCTCGTTCGAGCAGGAAGTCCGCCTGTGCGTCTTCGAGCCGGCCCTGATTGACGCTTTCCAGGCGCCGGAAAATGTTCGTGAAATACGCCGTGCTGACAACCGGGCTGTAGCCGTTTACGAGGCGCAGGTTGTATCGATGCGCATAATAGATGGGTACCGAGGTTTCGGCGGAGTCTCCCGGCCAGAGGGGCACGACCAACGCGTGTGCCGGCGCGGTGCCCTGTTCGTGGGCATGACCTTGGACCGCTTCATAGGCGCCTTGCCGCGTGGGGAGCAGGGTAATCGTGGCGGAGATAGGTCGTCCTATTTCCAGGATCATGCCCAACGCGATCAGGCCGGCCAAAGTCCATCGCGTGCGTCGCCATGCATGTGTTTCGCCCGGTTGCGCCGACCATCCCACGGCGAGTAACCAGCCGAGCCACATGGTCATCACGGCGTAGATTTTGAAGGGTTGTCGGATCATTTCGTAATAGGGCACCAGCGCGCGGGCTTGTCGCAGTATCCATCCCTCGCGCGGGCTATGCACGCCGATCGCCAGCAACAAAGTGATGAACGCCACGCCGCCCAGTGCGAGGTACAACAGGAAACGGCGCCGGGCGTGCTGCCCGTTGCTTCGTGCCGCGTGCCAGAGAAAAGTCGAGCCCACGAGGAGGGCGATAAGGGCGACCCACCCGACAAAGACGGTTTCATCCACGGCGCGGTCGGGCAGCAGTACGGCATAGCGCGCGGGCGAAAAGATGGCTACTTCTTCCAGTGTCCGTCCTTCGCCCATCAACGATTCCGCGAGTAATCCCTTGCGCCAGCGATGATACGCCAGCATGACGCCGAGAAAGACTAAACCCGCGGGTAGGACGCGCCACCATTGTTTCCAAGGCAGATCGCGTAACGAGGGTGCAGCGCATAGGCTGAGGAGAGCGAAGAGGGGGGTGGCCAATGCCGTGAAATAGAAGACCTGCAAGTCGGCCCAAAAGCACATCAGCAGGGATGCGCCTACCCATGCCCCGGCCCAAGGGCGGGCTTCCCGGACGGCCACATCGACGCCCCATGCCGTGAGCGGCACCCATAGCAACGCCATACCGGACGGACTCCCGCCGAACAGGCTGGTCCAGCGAAACGGAAGCAACAGGGCGATCAATACGCCCAGACCGATGGCGACGGGATCCCGCGTGAAGCGACGAAGCCAGCCCCACATGCATAAGGCGCTCAACCAGACGGATAGCCACCACGTGAAGTTCCATGCCGTGGCTTGTCCGATCCGTTCCGCCAGCACACCGTAGACGGCGGAAAGCGGAAAGAAATAGGCACTGGGCCAGAAGCGCTCGTCGTCCGATCCCGTATTGAACTCATACACATTGTGAAACCACGGAATACGGCGATGTATCATTTCGCGCATGAGATCGAAGTGATACATCAACTGCAGGTGATCGCCCGCTATGCCGTACCGCCATGCCGGGTTCTCGATGTTGCGAGAGGAGGACGGGATTCCGGTGTTGAAGAACCGAGGGAGCGGCCAGGACAACAGGGCGCTCAGGATTAATGTGGCCAAAGCCAACCCGAAGATCCACAGCCCCGCTTTCGCCCATCTCTTGCGCATACTATTCTTCATGCTTGCCACCCCGTATTGGTAGCCCCAAGCGAGGTTGGATGGCAAGCGAATCCGGTTGATAGCTGAGGTGGATGGTTTACTGGAAGACCGGGTTCAGGCTCTTCAGATGTCTGGATTATTTACCTTTTCGAAAACGAAGCAGCGATTGGCTGATCAGAAACTCGAACGGCGACGAACGCCGACCGAAAATCTGCCATGCGGTAAGTTCTTTTAGCAAGCCGCGCAGCACGCGGCCCGGATGAGCTTCGACGGGACCCGTCATTCCGTATATCCCGAAAGAGCCGGCCCGTGACGCGTGACGGGAAAGGGGCAGCGGATCACTTCCCGCCAGGACGGGTACCCCGCGTTGCCGTGCTTCCTTAAAAAGCGCCGGTTCCGCGGAGCAGACAGGGCGATTCCCGCTGTCCGCCAACCAGAAATCAGCGCGGGCGCTCAGGAGCGTGCGCAGGCATTGTCCGCGTTTACCGGTCCACTTGCCGAAGCCCCATGGAATGACGGGAATCCCTCCGGCTTGATGAATGCCATCGATGAGGGTGCTCAGATCCGAACTGCGATCGACTGCATCATAACGACAGTCCAGTCCCAAGACCTCAATGTTCTCTTTGGAAACGATTTGGCGGCCCGGCAACAGATACAGGCGTCGCCCTTCCCGGTGTTCCGCGCAAACGGCGGCTTGATCTTCGATATAGGAAAAGCTCCACGCTTTGCTGTGACGGACGGTTTCGCACAAGCGCGTGTCGGTCTGTTCGCCGTGCGTATCCGTCAGGCACAGGAGATCCATGCGGGGCTGACTCTGTTCCTGTGGCGTGCCGACATCAAAATTGTGCGTTGCCGCGTCGAAAAAGGTATCGAGATCAAAGCAGTCATAGACGTGTACGTGGGTATCGACAGCAACCCGCACGGAATGACCGTTGGCGGCGTTCGCTGATGTTTCGTCGTCCCAACGCGTATCTCTAACGTTGTCTTGGGCCGTTTGCATGAAGCGCACATTAACTCGCACGGCGCCCGCCGTTCGAGAATATTCGACGTCGCGCATTCCTTATGGCGTTGACATTCCCATCCCGCGCGATACGCTGCGTGCTTATTTTAATCATCTGATAGGTGCGTATGAATAGAAAGCGATTGTCATTTGTTGTCTGTCTCTCGATGCTTGCCTTTGCGTCCGCTGGCTGGGCGCAACACCAACACACGAGAACAATCCATCCATATGACGCCTTGGGGCGTCCGAATCCGGAAGCCTTCGAATGGACGGGTATTTCGGTAGGTCTCAACGCCGGCACGCTGGGGTTCGGGGCGGAATCAACCGTTCATATCGCGCCATGGCTTAATTTCCGCGCCACCGCAACATATCTGTCCGCTACCTACAAGACGACCATTGAACGGGTGGATTTTGATTATGACCTTGAATCACTCGGCGCCCGTTTGATGCTGGACCTGTATCCCACGCGTTTGAAGAACTTCCGAATCAGCGCCGGCCTCGTGATTTCGGACATGGAGGTAACGGTGGAGGGGGAGCCGGATCGGAACGCGATTCTTAACGGGAACGTCTATACGCCGGAACAAATGGGGCGGTTACGCGGCAGGGCGTCCTACGAAACCGTAGCGCCGTATCTGGGTATCGGATGGGGCAATAGCGTGAAACCCGACGCCTTGCTGACCGTGTCCCTGGATATCGGTGTGATGCTGCAGGACTATAGTTTCCGACTGTCCTCCAATGGAACCGAAGCGGGCAATGAACCCTTCGAAAGCGATCTCAACTCGGTTCGTTCGGAAACGACGGATGTTCTGGATTGGCTGAAGATCTATCCGGTTGTCAGCCTCGGTTTCGCATATCACTTTTAATCCCGGGCAATCGGCACGATCCGCCAGCCGTCGCTTTCCGTAAACTCGCGGGCGGCGAAGACCCAGATGACGACCTGCTTGTTGTCCCAATAGTCCGGATTCCGTTGCGTGCGACGGAAAAGGTTGATGCGTGCGGGGGTGGCGCCTGATCCGCGCACACCGATCAGGTCGACCGGAACCCCCAGGGTCACGGCGAGTTGATCGGCCAAGCCCGCTCCGGAATAATGCATGTCTCCGCCCGCCTGGAAGACAAGGGTATGACTGTCGCCCAGAAGCAGTACCGGGCTGTCGGGATCCGGTGCGGCGCCGGTCACCGCGCGGACAGGCAGCTCCTCCTTGGCCAGGGACGGCTCGTCGAGCATACGCCAAAGATCGCCGGTGATCTCAATGCTACGCCATTTCGTATCAAACTCCTGTCGTTCCATGTCCGTGAGCAGCGGAGCGACCTTTTCAGCGATAGTTTCGGCGGCGATCACGCAAGCCACTCCGGACCAATGCGTGTCCTGCAGACAGTACAGCGGGCCGCGTTCGTGATCGATTCCGTCGCGGAATGTCTGTGTCAGGTCCAATACGGTTATGCCTTCGCTACGGAGCAGATCATAAAAGGCTTGATGATGTGGATCGGGCCGTCCCGCAAAGCTGCTGTCGTCGCGCCCCGGCAGTTTATGGTCGTACACGACGGCTTTCGGCGGGACAGGCGCGAGGATCAGTTGTACGTCTCTGGCCTCGAGCGCTTCGTGAAACGCCAGAATGGCCGGCAACGGGTCCATGGCGTCTTCGCGCTGTGCGCGGCTCACGAGAAATGCGTCCTCGCCCCAGAAAGGGCCCGCGCCGAGATGTCGCAATTCCGGCATGAAGAAATACCAGCCGTCTTGTCCTTCGATAACCGTTTCCCCTTGCAGCGAGGCTTTCTCGGCCAATCGCTTGAACTCGGTGATCGCTGCTTCTTCGCCGCGCACCATCCCGGCCGCCGCTAGTATTGCAATGGCTATGTTGATTTTGAAGTTCATGGGATCATTCAACGTCATTTGCGGAAAAAGTCAACGGTCGTGCGTATAATTGTTCGCCTTGAATGTTTGCCAGATTGCGGGCGGCTTGGTATGCAGTATGTTTGGATGATTCAAGGCGTCGGCCCCTTCGTGGAAAGGCAAGTTCCGCCGTGCGATATAGCTTTTTTATCCTGAATCCGGCCCGTTTGGCGTGGGCGATAGGCTTGTTTGCCGGCGTATGTCTCGGAAGCATTCCGCTGTTAGAGGAACCGATGGGCGTGCAATTTGAGCGCGGAGCCACGACGTATCGTGTCTGGGCGCCCAACGCGGATTCCGTGGCGGTGATTGGCGACTTCAACGGCTGGCGTCCGCGTTCAAGCGATTATCTGGAGTTTGATCGGCGCACGGGAGTGTGGAGCGGCGTCATTCGCGGCAGTCGGCCGCGCGGCGAATACCAATTCCTGATCAACGATGAACTACGCCGACGCGATCCCTACGGGCGCAAAGTGTCGGCGGATGAATCCAAGTCGGTATTCTACGATCCGGACGCCTTTCGTTGGGCCACTGTTGAGCCGCCCCGTTACGATCTGGAGGAGCTCGTCATCTACGAAATGCATATCGGCACGTATTTCGATCCGCGCCCGGGAAACGGGATGCCCGCGACGTTCGATGACGCAATCCGGCGTCTGGACCATCTTGTGGAATTGGGCGTCAATACGATTTGCGTCATGCCGGTACACGAATTTAATGGAGATCACAGCTGGGGCTATAATCCGAGCGATCTCTTCGCCGTCGAGCAGGCGTACGGCGGGCCGGACGCTTTCAAGCGCTTCGTGGAAGCGTGTCATAAGCGCGGGTTGGCGGTGCACTTGGACATCGTGCACAATCATTACGGACCGGAAAATCTCGATTTGATTCGATTCGACGGCGCCGGCCAGGTTGATCGAGGCGGGATTTATTTTTATGACGCCGACCGGATTGCCATGACGCCGTGGGGGCCCCGTGTGCGTTTCGAACAGCCGATGGTGCGTCGGTTCATCCGGGACAACGCGCTGATGTGGTTGGAAGAATATCGTGTGGACGGATTCCGCTGGGATTCGACGGTGAATATTCGAGCGTACAACGACGGGCGTGATCCCATCCCCGAAGGCGCGCAGATGCTTGAAGACATCAACCGTGAAATCAAAGAGCGCTTCCCCGGGCGCTGGAGTATTGCGGAAGATTCGTTGGGAATCGGGAACTTCCACGCCTCGTGGGATTATGAATTCCATAATCAGATCAGACCCGTCCTCACCGCGCGCACGGATCTGGAGCGCGACATGCGGCAGCTCAGAAGCGCGCTCACACGCGTTCCGCGCATGTGGCGCGTCGTCTACGTCGATAACCATGACGAAGCGGGCAAGTTGAACGACAATCAACGTCTTGCGTCCGACATTGATCCCGGCGATCCCGGCAGCGACTATGCGCGCCGGCTCAGCGCGTTGGGCGCCGTGCTGACCTTTACCGCGCCGGGCATCCCATTGCTTTTCATGGGGAACGAATTCCAGGAAGGGGGGACTTGGCATGACGATCGCCCGTTGGACTGGTCCCAAGCCCGGCGCCATGAAGGGACCCTGCAACTGCACCGCGATCTGATTGCCCTGCGACGCAACATGGAAGGGCACACCATCGGATTGCAGGGGCGCCGCATTCAGGTGCCCGTGGTGGATGATGAACTCAAACATCTGGTGTATTGGCGCGGACATGAGGACGCCCCGCGCGATCCCGTCGTGGTCGCCTTCAACTTTTCCGGGACGGAATCGGATGTGATCATCCCGTTCCCAGTACAGGGCACATGGACCTTGCGGATGAACACGGATTGGGAGACATACGGCGGGGAGCGACCGCACGAAGCGCGTCCGTTCACGCTGGAATCCGGCACGCGCGCACAAGCGCGGTTGGCGCCCTACAGTGCGCGCATCTTTTCGCTCGTGGACCGGCCCGGCGAAGCGCGGCGCCCCGAACCGGCACCCGAGCCGGAACGCGCGCCCGCCCCGGATGAGCCGTTCTCCATATGGCGCACGATTAATCTGGCCGGAACATTCAATGACTGGAGTCCTACGGCGTGGCCATTTGAGCATGTGGCGGATCAGCTCTGGGAGGGCCGCTTCTTTTTCGATGACATCGAAGATCCGCGCTTCAAGATAACCGCCAATGATTATGACGCCATCTATTGGGGACGTCCCGCCGGTCGCGTCTCCCTTGAGCCGCCGCTGACTGTCTCGGTGCGTCGAATGGGGCCGGACTTCATCGCCCGCGGACGATGGAACGGACTCTATCTATTCCGTTTCAATGAACGCGAAAAGACGCTCGAAGTGGAACGAATCGGTGATGAGCCTCTGCCCGAGGAACCGGATGAGCCCGACGAGCCTGTAATCGCGTATCGCAAATGGACCGACGCTCAGGGCGCGACCATATCCGCGCGGCTGATTACGGTCGATGGGCGAATGCTGGAGCTGGAGAGGGAGGACGGGCGCTTGATTCAGGTCCCCATCCAGGCCGTCAGTCCCGCGGATCGGGAATACGTGGTGCAGTGGATTGATGAAAACCAATGACGCCTCGTGACAAACAGAGTGACACAGGCAGAATCCTATTTCATTCCGGCCACTGCCCCCAACAGGGTTCCTGCAGTTGGAGTTCCCAGTCGTCGAGTTCGGAGCGGTTGATTCCGTCGTAGCGGTCGGCGACATCGGACCAGGGCCGGAGCGTGACAGTGATTCTCTCGCCCTGCCGCAGGCGGGCGGCGCGCGTCCATTCGTTGTCGATCATGCTGCGCATGTAGACGACGGCCTCGCCGCCTTCCACGTCGACGAGGTGAAGGGATGCGATATGGTCGCGGTACGGCACCGTCCCGGGCCGGGGAACCGGCGAGATTTCCTGCACGACGCCGTTCACCGTGAGCGTTTCGCCGGAATCCGGAACGACAAATGCCGTGTCCGGCGGATCGCGCAATTCCAGCGGGATCATGCGCCAGTCGCCCACGGCCAGTTCGCGCGCGGCAAATTGCCAGATCACGACTTGCTTGCCGGCCAGCCGATCGCGTCCGCGTGCGAGTTCGCGGCTCAGCATGTCGCGTGTGGCATACGCCCCGCTATCGTTGCGTACAAGCCGGTCCACGGGCGCGTTCAAGTGATAGCTCAATTGCTCGACAAATCCGGCCGATTCCCCCCAGCCCATGGGTTCGAGCGAGTAGATGTTGCTGAAACTGTCCCCGAGTACGAGTACCTCCGCGTTCTCGGTCGGGCGCCAGAATTGGTCGTCGTCGGTGAGTACCTGATGGATCGTGACCGGTTCGGGCGGGAAGATGGTTTGATCGTCGGGCAGATCCAGCATGAGTGCAATATCCCCAAGAGCCGCGAGCTCGACGGGTTGTCGGCGAAACGCGCTTCCCCCGCCCGGACCGCCCGGCGTATTGAGCCGCTCCGTGCGGGTTAGCCTGCGCGCCAGCTCCTTTGCGGCGGCATCCATCGCTTCCGGGCGCCAATGGGTGTCGGTGGCCAGGTACTGTGCGTTTCCGCTTTCCGTCTTGCGTCGTACCAACAGCTCGGACGGGTCGAAGACCGTTATCTGCGCTGCCTTGAGTTCTTCAATGAACCGGTCATAGGAGGGATTATGGAGGGCGGT
>SLGY01000068.1 GCA_007136425.1 Kiritimatiellia bacterium | reverse complement strand
GATCGAAGGCGATATCGTTACCACCAACGTCGTCGAACTGAGCGCCACCGCTTCCAGCGGATTGCCTGTCAGCTTCCATGTCGACAGCGGGCCCGCCACCATCACAAACGGAAATGAGGCGGTCTTCTCCGCGTCCGGCGGAGTTACCATCACCGCAGTGCAGGACGGGAATGAAGAATATCAGCCCGCTCAACCCGTCAGCCGTTCATTTTTCGTGAACAAGGCCGTACCGGCCATCCTCACGCTCCCCGAGGCTTCCGACCTGACGTGGGGCCAGTCCCTGGCGGAATCCGCACTGACAGGCGGAGTTGCGGAGACGGACGGCGACTTTGATTGGCTCGATGACGCCATCGTTCCGCCCGGCGGCGTGTCGACCCAAGCCGTAGTCTTTCTGCCGGAGGACACGAACATCTATGCCAACGCCGAAACAGAAGTCGCCGTCACGGTGCAGTTCGCCTCTTTGACGATCGATCCGGTCGATGAGCAAGCGGTGGTCCTCGACCCGTTGGCCTCGACCAACCTTGTCTATACCCTGACCAACAGCGGCAATGCTTCCCTTGAATGGAGCGTCGAACTATTCTCCTACGACTTCTTCGCCGACATGGAACAAGGCACGAACGGATGGACGGTGTGGGGCGATAACGCCCTATGGAGCATCTCCACCAACCGCGCGGTCGCCGGCACTTCATCCTGGTATAGCGGCTATACTACCTTAATGTGGTCGCGCACGGTAACGCCGCCGATCCGGTTGCATACCAATGAACCCAATTTGGCTTTTGAACACTGGATCCATGCTGAAATCGCACCCAACACCGATATCGCCTATCACGGTGGACTCGTCGCCCTATCGACGGATGGCACGACCTTCTACCTGCTCGAACCCGACGGTGGCTATCCGTTCGAGCTTGCGGGAACAAGTTTGGAGGTCTTCTCCGGCTCCAACGACTGGTCTTCCGCCAACGTTGACCTGTCCGAATATGCCGGCGACACGGTGTGGCTGGCCTTCTATTTCATTACGGACAATATCTACAGTGGGGTCGAAGAGGGTTGGTACGTCGACAACATAGCCGTATCACCGCGCGAGGCCGGCGATGACTGGATTCAGTTGAGCCCGATGTCGAATGCCCTACCACCCGAAACCGCCGGAACCCTGACCGCCGAGCTGACGACGCCAACCTACCTGGGCGGCGCCAACCGCCAAGCCATCTTCCACGTTGAAAGCAATGACGACGTCAGTCCGGTTCAAAGCCGCTCGATCCAACTGCAAGTGAATAAGAACCAGGCGGACGTGACCCTTGAGAATCTGACCCAATTTTATGACGGGACCCCGAAGACGCCCACGGCCATAACCGATCCACCCGACCTGAACGTACTGTTTACTTACGACGGCTCATCCTCGGCGCCCGCCGAAGCCGGCGACTACACCGTCGTCGCGACAGTCGATGACCCGGCATGGACCGGTGCGGCCACGGGCACATTTACCATCGTGGAATTGCAGGGCGCGATCGCTGTCGAAGACAGTATTCTGCCCGCCGACGATCTGGACATGCCCTTCGGCGACGTGTTCGTGGGTCAGGAACGCATCGAACAAATTACGATTCACAACACGAATCTTCTCGACGAGTTGACCATACTCAATGTGGTCATCGGCAGCGAAATGATGGAAGAGGCTGCCGCCCAAACGACCGTCTCTTCAACGTCCAGCACGTCCTCGCCCCGCGAATTGCGGCGTGCGGCATTGGAATCCGATGCGCCGCGCGCACCGGACACCTTGTTGGTGCGCTTTGCGCCCCAGGCCGAATCGGTCTCGTCGCGCAACGCCGTGCACACCCTGATGGGAACCGAACGACGCCATCGCTACCGCTATCTTCCCGTGGAAGTCGTGGAATTACCCGCCGACGCGGACCTGGCCGAAACGATCGCCGCTTATGAAGCGCGACCGGAAGTGGAATACGCAGAACCCAATTTCCTGTATGCACCCATGAACACACCGAACGATCCATCTTTCGATCAGCTCTGGGGACTGCACAATACCGGACAAAGCGGCGGCACGCCCGGCGCCGATATCAGCGCGCTGCAAGCTTGGGCCACGACCACCGGAAGCACCAACGTCATCGTGGCGGTCATCGACACCGGCATCGATTATAATCATCCGGACCTGGCCGCGAACATGTGGATCAATCCCGATCCGGACCCGGAAGACAATGACATCTATGGCGCGCGATGGACCGATGGCAACGGAACCATGACCAGTGGCGATCCCATGGACGGGAACAGCCACGGCACCCATGTGGCGGGGACCATCGGCGCCGTAGGCAACAATGAGCTGGGCGTCGTGGGCGTGAACTGGCAGGTCCGCCTCATGGCGTTGAAGTTTCTTCCGGACGTCGGGAACGGATCGTTGGCCGATGCCGTCGCGGCGATCGAATATGCCATCGAACATGGGGCGCACCTGTCCAACAACTCGTGGGGTGGCGGCGGCTTTTCACAAACGCTGAAGGATGTGATCGATGCGGCAGGCGCCGCCAACCAGTTGTTTGTGGCCGCAGCGGGCAACGACAACAACAATAACGATACCAATCCCTCGTATCCGGCCACCTATGATTTGCCCAACATTATCTCCGTGGCCAACAGCACGCGCACGGACGAACGACGAGGCAGCAGCAACTATGGCGTCAACACCGTACATTTGGCCGCGCCCGGAACGGCCATTTACAGCACCGAACCCAACGACGCCTATGGGAACAAGAGCGGCACGTCCATGGCCGCTCCGCACGTGGCAGGCACGGCCGCACTGTTGTTGAGCCTGCACGAGAACGCGCCATACGCCCAGCTCAAGCATTGGATCCTCAGCAGCGTGACGCCGCTCTCCAACTGGGAAGACCTGGTCATCACCGGCGGGCGCTTGAACGCGGCTCAGGCTCTCGCCGCAAGCGTCTTTTCCATTACACCACAACCGACACTCCCCTTCACCATCCCGCCCGGCGAATCGGCGACCCTGAATATCCGATTCGGCCCACCGGCCGTTGACACCTACACCAACACATTGCATATCCTGAACAACGATGTGGATCAGCCTGAAATCATCTTGTCCTTGTCGGGTACGGGCCTTCCGACCCCGCCCGTCGTGACGATTAGCAGTGCCGCACAAACCTCAACCGACGGGGCGGGTACGGCCACCATCGAGGTCGACGTGGAAGATCCCGACAGCCCGTCGGTCGATATGGAAGTGCGCTTCTCCACGGATAACGGCGCCACATGGAGCAATGCATGGATCGCTTCGGCCGGATCCGCAACGATCACCAACGAGGTCACACCGCAAGTGCTCGGCATCGACACCAGCACCGGCTCCAATCAAGTCGCCCTCGCCTGGTCCACAACCAACATGCCCGCTATTTCCCTGTCCACGTCTACACTCGTACGCGTACGCGCGTGGGACGGATACACGTGGAGCGACCCCTCCACCAGCACGCCGTTCCTCGTGGACAACGAACCACCGAGCGCGCCCACCGGCCTGACGTCCGCCACGCATACCACGGAAGTCTGGTCCGCGCTCAATGCGTTCGCCGGCGAATGGATCGCCGCCGATGACGGCGACGGCATCGGCGTGGCGGGCTACGGCGCACACCTGGAGATAGGGGAGACCGCGCCTCCGTCAACCGTCACGACCACCGGACTTACCTTCAACGCGACGGACCTCGGCGACGGCACCAACTGGTGGCTCGGCGTACGCGCCATCGACGCGTTCGGAAACACCAGTCCGGCCACCCACCTCGGTCCGTTCCATATCGACGTCACTCCGCCCAGCGCCACCGGCGCCGTGGTGGAGATTGCGGGCAGCGAGTTCGGCGACTATACCGTCGGCGACGTATTGACCAATACATGGAGCGGATTCACCGATAACCTGTCCGGCGTGGCAGGCTATTACTTCGCACTGGCCGATGAAGGCGGCACGACGAACGGCCTCTGGACCACCGAGACCACGGGCATTTTGACCGATGCGATAATGGACCAGACCAACACCGTTTATGTCTGGGCCCGGGATGTCGCAGGCAATATCGGCGCGGCGGCATCCGCCTCAATCCTAGTACTCGATCCCGCCACGGATTCGGACGGCAGTGGGATGACCTCACGCGAAAAGGAAATCGCCGGCCTGGACGCCACCGATCCGGAAGCGATGTTCAAAGGCGAAGCCGAACTGGATCCGACGGATCCGGACACCATCATACTGCGCTGGCCACATGCAGAGGGGCGCGTGTACACCATTTACTGGTCAGAAGACCCCTTGGGCGATCCGGGCTTTGCGTGGACCACTGTCGAAAATCCCAACTACACAGCTGAAGACGGCGTCGCGACCTGGACCGACCCGAGTTTACTAGATGGCCCGAACGCGCGCCGGTTATACCGAATCGAAGTGGAGATGGACTAACGCTTTTTTCGTGCGTAAAGCACAGCCACAGCCGTTGCTTGACGCACGTTTTCAGCAAGGACCGTTCCCCCGCCCGTCCGCAGCAACCCATCAGGAAAGGCGCTACGTGGCGGCACCTTCCTCGCGAGAATTCTGCCCCGGCGCAAATGTTGCGGGACCGTCTCCAGGCAACAGGAATCGTTTGCCTACCAACAAGACCACAAAGGCCACAACACTCAGAAAGATATCCATGGACGTGATCTCCGGCGTAAGCATCTTGCGGGCCACCACAAAAGCCAGCAGTTCAAGAATGGCGTTGAGATCGTGTGTCAACAAGGTCCGAGCCAGTTCTACGCCGATAACAAGACCTAACGCACGGTAAATCAGTTCGTAAAACGTGTCCGCCTCCTGCCAGTCCATCTCAATCATGATGAAAAAGCTGGCCAGGGCAAAAATGATCACCCCCGTGATGATCGCGGAAGCAAGCAGAATCTCCAACGTCGTTGACGTTCGCCGACTCCAATCGACAACCCTTGAATTCAACTCACTCATGGCTCGCACTATAAAGTAGCGCCGGGCGGCGCGCAAGCGCGACCAAACCTGACTCGGGCCAATTTCATGCGCAACCGGATTCTCGTCACGGCCAAGGCGGAACGTGCGCAGACCTGGAGATTGGACCCAGCTTCATAAACTGCGCAAAAAGGCGTCCGTCGGGAAATGGCGTCCCGGACAACGCGTGGGGCGGACATTGATGCGCGTATGTGTTGTGACCTGGGAAGTGGGAATGTTGCAGCGCCGCTGCAAATAACGGACCAGCGCCCGCAGGCTCTCCATTTGGCGCACGGTCGGGCGGGCATCATCGAAATTGCCAATCAGACAGATGCCCACGCTGTACCGATTCTGCGCCGCACTGGCGAGATGGCCGCCATTCAGTTGCCCGCGCCAGCGGGGCCCGATCCCGATCTCGCCGTCGCGCATCCCGTTGCCGTTACCGATGACAAAATGATAACCTAACCCGTTCTTCATGCGGCGATGATCGCGATGGTAACGGTCCATGTCCTCCAAATTACCCCGCGCCGTCCCGCTATGATGAATCACAACATGCGTCCACCCGCCGCGCACCCGCATCCGGTCCAGCTCGCGATGCAGGGCCACGGGCAAACCCGCCCGGTGCAGGGTAGACACACCGGGAATCAATACAACCTGCCCGACGCGCAACGCGTCCGGGTCGTCCAGCTCGTTGAACGCTACTACCTCACGCGTGGAGAATCCGTGGTTTCGCGCAATGACTTCCAAGGTATCGCCCGGTTGCACCACATACTTTAACGGGACATCCGGACCGGGCGGAATCCGCAATGTGTCACCCGCCGCGATGCGATCAGCACTGACCAGATCGTTGTGATCCTGAATCGCGCGCACGGGGATACCGAATTCCTGCGCAATGCCGCTCAGCGTGTCTCCCTGTTGCACGACATATTCTTCCGCCGCCCCGGCTTCAACGCAGAACAGCGCCATCAGCACCGCCGCCCACCACAGCGCACGAACTCGATCATGGAAAAACGTTTTCACCATCGCCTGCTTCAACCTGCTACGATCATTACGGGAAAAGATTGATGCAAATCGTGCAAGAGTCAACTTTTCGACGTGACGAATCGGATCACTTCTATCAGACTCAACACGTTGAACCCACAACATAATTATGATAGACGGGGCCAACTAAGACAAGAAGGAGATGACGACGATGAGTTCATTGCTGATCAAAAACGGGTTTGTGGTAACACTGAACGACGCCAACGACATGCTCGAGAACGGGAGCGTGTATATTGAGGATGACAAGATCGTGGAAGTTGGCCTTATCCCCGAAGACAAGTACCAACCCGACCGCGTCATTGATGCCGGCGGCAACATTGTCATGCCGGGACTCATCAACGCACATCACCACCTGTATTCCACCTTTGCCCGTGGCTTCGTCCCGCCCGGCGAACCCGCGCGCAATTTCAAGGAGATCCTCGAACGGCTCTGGTGGAAACTGGACCTCGCGCTCGACGCCGAAGACGTCTACTACTCCGCCCTCATCGCCGTCATGTACGCCGCGCGCGCAGGCTGTACCACCATCATCGACCACCACGCATCGCCCTCCTGTTCGGACGGCAGCCTGGATATCATCGAAAAAGCCTTTCGCGAAGTCGGGCTCAGCGGGTGTCTCTGCTATGAAGTCTCCGATCGCAATGAGAAAGGCGAAGGCATCGCCGAAAATGAAAGGTACATCAAGAAATGCAAGGACGCGGAAGACGACCAGATGGCCGCCCTCTTCGGCCTGCACGCGTTGATGACGCTGAGCACGCCCACACTGGAAAAATGCGCCGATATCGCCCACCAACTCGGAACCGGCTTTCATGTCCACGTCGCCGAAGGGGAAATCGACGTTCAACTCACCTTCGAACGCTATCAACGTCGTATCATGGACCGGTTCCTCGACTTCGGCATCCCCAGCCCGCAAACCATTTTTGTGCACGGCATTCACTTCGAAGCGCGGGAAATGGATTTGCTGAAGACCACGGACTCCATCCTCGTCAACAATCCGGAATCCAACATGAACAACGGATTGAGCGTCACGCCCATCCTCGAGATGTTGTCGCGCGGCGTACTCGTGGGGCTCGGCACCGACGGCATGTCCTCGCACATGATTTCCCAGGCCCGCGCCATGTACCTGCTCCAACGCACCTATCGCCGTGATCCGCGCGTGGCCTTCGGGGAAGCCGCGGAAATCCTGCTTCAGAACAACCGCGCCATCTGCGAACGCATCTTCAAAGAACCGCGCGGCGTGCTGGCGCCCGGACATCTGGCCGACGTGATCATTCCGGAATACGTGCCCTTCACCCCGCTCCATGCCAACAACTTCTACGGGCACATGCTGTACGGCTTGAGCTTTTCCCGGGTCAGCACCACCGTCGCGCGCGGTAACGTCATCGTCGAAAACGGGCATATGACCGGCGTGGACGAGGAAGAAGTCCGCGCCAAATGCGTCGAACGCGCCAAAGCGCTATGGTCGCGCATACACTGATGCCTGCATAGTGGATTCCCTTTCACCCCCCGCCGTAAAAACCCGTTTCGTGCGGTTAGGCGGCGGCGACGCCTTGACCCTTCTTTCATCGGAAAGGTACTTTTGATGATTGGAGGCAAGTGGTTTCCACTTACGATGAGAGTAGCATGAGCCGTTACCTGATACGCGACATTCATACGCTGGTC